>NZ_QHHV01000209.1:0-26903 GCF_003947245.1 Actinoplanes sp. ATCC 53533
CTGCGCGCCCACGCAACGGTACTCAATCCCTCACGGTCTCATCCGCTTGGAACACTCCCTCTCGCCACCCATACCCAGGGCGGCAGTATCGGGGCACGCCCTCTCCCGTTCCACACGAAAGCAGCCTGACCGGACTCACGTCGCCTCTATGCCGGACACCACCTGGCCAATAAACGGGCACCCGCCAGATCTATCCCGAGTCCGCTCTGACGCCTCGGTTTCGATGCCAACCTACTTTTTCGACACTTCGAACAGCGATCGTCTTCCCGATCCCCACCTGACACATCACGTGCGCCTTTTCCCACTCGCTCACCACGACAGGCCTCAACTAACGCAGCAGTGGGTGGTTTGGAGCCTCCCCCCGCAGGGCGACTCCGGAGGGCCTACCTCCATCTCCCGTGCAGCATCGCCTCAAGAAGCTCTACCTAATATCAAGCTCCCTTCCACGTTCGGGACGCAACAGAGCAAAGTTGCGCAGCGTTGGGGGGCGTCGCTGGGCAGGGGAGCTGATGGCGACGGCGCACTCGGCCGGAGATCGAGGTGGCCTCGATCTGGCGCCGAGGTATGGCCGGCGACCACGAACGGCCGTAACGGTGTCAGGTGATGGCGTTGTGGATTGCCTTGCGGTGGGTGTCCGGGTTGGACCAGCTCCGGTTCGGGTGGGATCGGTTTGTCAGGAAGCACCACCAGTGTCCTGCGGGCCGGGTTGACCAGTAAGGAAGTGCCGGTGAATCCTGTGTGGCCGGACGTGGTGGGGTGTCGCGAGCTTGCCCATGAACCAGGGCTGGTTGAGTTCGAAGCCGAGGCCGCGATCCGCCGTGCGGTTCGGGCGGTCCGCGTCGATGGCCTTCCTGCCCATGTCGGCGTTGGTCAGGCTCGTTTGAGGATGCCGGCGGAGAGCGGACGGCTGCCGTCGTAGGTGCCGCCGCCCAGCATCAGTTGCCCGATGACGGCGATGTCGGCGGCCGCGCTGAAGAGGCTGGCGTGCCCCGGCGACGCCGCCAAGGCGGTTGCAGACGTTGTCGGCGGGCGTGCCGCGCGGCAGGCTGCGGGGCATGCCTGGGCCGGGTGCAGTAGGGCCGCGTGGGTCGTTCTTGGTCTTGCGATCACGCACCTGTCGGCGGCGGGAGCGACGGTCGGTGCCATGCGACCAGGCACGACATCGCCTGGGTCTTGATCTTGATCTTGTTGGCTCGCGTGACACGATGAGCTGATGGACAGCCCGGTTGCGTTTGTGCTCGGTGGCGGTGGCGTGCTCGGCGCCGTGCAGGTGGGCATGCTGCGTGCCCTGTTTCGGGCGGGCTATCGGCCCGATGTCGTGGTCGGCACCTCCATCGGCGCCGTCAACGGTGCGCTGGTCGCCGCCGACCCTACCGAGGCCGTGACCGAGCGTCTGGTCCGGCTCTGGTCCTCGCCCGAGGCCGCCGAGGTGTACGGCGACTCGCTCGCCCGCCAGCTGCGCCGTTTCGCCGCCCGCACCCACCTGCACTCGCCGATGCCGTTGCGCCGGCTGCTCACCGGTGAGCTGGGGGAGCAGTCCACCTTCGCCGACCTGAAGGTGCCGTTCCGCTGCTGTGCCGCCAGCATCGAGCGCGCGGCCGAGCACTGGTTCGACAGCGGTCCGCTGGTCGACGCCGTGCTCGCCTCGTCGTCGGTGCCCGGGCTGCTGCCGCCGATGGAGATCGGCGGTGAGCATTTCGTCGACGGCGGCATCGTCAACTCGATCCCGATCGGGGAGGCGGTGCGGCTCGGCGCCAAGCAGATCTTCGTGCTCCAGGTCGGGCGGATCGAGCGGCCGCTGGTGGCGCCGAAGCGGCCGTGGGAGGTGGCTCAGGTGGCGTTCGAGATCGCCCGGCGGCACCGGTTCGCCCGCGATGTTGCATCGCTGCCCGACGATGTACGGGTGCATGTTCTGCCGACCGGCGGCGGCGACAGCCGCGACGACTCGCCGTGGGCGTACCGGGACATGGCGGCTGCCGGCCGCCGGATCAGCCGCGCCTACACCGCCTCGCGCCGTTACCTCGCCGCCAACGTGACCCCCGCCTCCGCCGACGGCGCCTGATGCTGCCGCCCGTCTGGGTTCGCCGGCTGGTCATCGCCCCGGCCGTGGTCGTGCTGTCCGTTGTGTTGCTCGTCACGTTGCCGGTGTGGCTGCTCGTGGCGCTGGCGGCCTCGCCGCTGGTGCCGGGGCATCTGCGGGTGCCGCGGCTGGTCTTCCTGGCGATCGCCTACCTGGTCTGGGACGCCGCCGCGCTGGTGTGCCTGGCTGCGCTCTGGCTGGCCTCCGGCTTCGGGTGGAAGATCCGCAACGCCACCTTCCAGCGCGCACACTACGTGCTCACCGGCTGGTTCCTCGACGCGCTGTTCTGGCTGGCCAGGTGGTCGCTGCACCTGACCATCGACGTGGTCGGCACCGATCCGGACACCGGGATGCCGGGGCGCCCGGAGGTCGTGGTGAGCCGGCACGCGGGCCCGGGCGACTCGTTCGTGCTCATCCACGGGCTGGTCAACTGGTTCGACCGCGAGCCGCGGATCGTGCTCAAGGCGACGCTGCAGTGGGATCCGGCGGTGGACATCCTGCTCAACCGGCTGCCGAACAGGTTCATCTCGCCGGGCCACACGCGGACGGCGACGCTGGCGGAGGAGATCGGTGACCTGGCGACCGGGCTGGACCAGAACGACGCCTTCGTGATCTTCCCGGAGGGCGGCAACTTCACCCCGCGCCGGCGCACCCGGGCCATCGCGTTCCTGCGGGCCAAGGGCATGGAGGACATGGCGGTGCGGGCCGAGGGCTTGCGCAATGTGCTGCCGCCGAAGCCGGGCGGGCTGTTCACCGCGATCGACGCGGCGCCGGACGCGGGGGTCATCTTCGTCGCGCACACCGGTTTGGACCGGATGGTCACGATCCGGGACGTGTGGCGTGAGCTGCCGATGGACAAGCAGTTGGTGATGCGGTTCTGGAGCGTCCCGCCCGAGGAGGTGCCGGCCGGCGAGGACGAGCGGGTGGCCTGGCTCTACGACTGGTGGGCGCTGATCGACCGCTGGATCGAGGAGAACCGGCCGCAGCCGCGCCCGCTGGGCACCGACTGGTCCGCGCGGCGGCGCTGAAAAGGCCCGGACGCTGTCCGCGCTCGGGCCTTCCGACGGGAGGGGTCAGCCGCCCAGGCTGGTGTACAGGCTGTCCGGTGCCTCGGTGATCTCGGCGGCGGTCGGCTTCTGGGCCGTCACCTTGATGCCGTAGTCGGTGTAGAGCACCTCGAGCGGCTGGGCCTGCTGGCCCTGGACCGCCGGGAGCTGGATCGTCAGTGCCGACAGCCGGCCCTGCTCGTCCAGGCCGGCCGTGAACGGCACGTTCTGGGCCTGCGCGCCCCAGGTCTTGACCAGCGTCTGGTCCACGCCGGCGACCCCGGCGGCCTTGGTCAGGTCCAGGGTGCCCTGGTAGCTGCGCGAGTCGACCTGCCGCACGTCGGTCGTCGAGGTGAGCAGCTTCGCGGTGTTGGCCGGGTCGATCTGGCCGGGCCGCAGGCCCACGTTGGCGCCCTCGGGCAGCCGGGACACGTCGACGTGGGTCCACGTGTCGCCCTTGGTGACGCCGGGCACCTTGAGGTAGAGGTCCTGGCCGACCAGCAGCGTCTTCACGGTGATCTCGGTGTTCGGCCCGGTGGCGACGACGTCCGCGGTGCCGGTGCCGTTCGGGGCGTCCAGCATGCCGGTCAATGTGAAGCCGGGACCGGCGGTCATGGTGACCTTGAAGCTCGTGGTGCCGAGCTTGGCGGCGGCGGTGGACAGCGCGGCCGCGGCGGCCGGGTCAGCGTTGCCCGCGCTGGCGGACGCGCTGGGAGTGTCCGCTGCCGGGGCGCTCGCGCCGGGGGTGGCGTCGCTGTCAGCCGCGCAGCCGGCCATCGCGAAAGCGACTGCGGCCATTGATGCGAGGCCGAGTCCGGCGAGTCGTGGCGTCCGCATTTCGGTCCTTCCTGCCCTGCCGCGCGTCCGGGGGTGACGACGGTCGGGGACTCAAATGCCCGATGTGACGGATGCGCAAACGGGCACCGGGCCGATCACTGTTAGCGAAGAGGCGCGACATCCTGCTCCGAGGCGCCATGGTCGGGGGGCGCGGGGGCATTAAGGTTGTCTCATGGCAGACCTGCTCGACGCCGATTCCGTACGCAGTGCCGTGGCCGTCCTCGACGGCTGGGAGGGCGGGACAGACGCGATCGTGCGCACCGTCGGCCTGCGCAGTTTCCCGGCGGCGATCGCGGTCGTCGACCGGGTCGCGAAGGTCGCCGAGGAGATGGACCACCATCCGGACATCGACATCCGGTGGCGCACGCTGACCTTCCGCTGCGTCACGCATGCGGCAGGCGGCGTCACTACCCGCGACATCGCGCTCGCCAATCGCATCGACCGGATCCTCGCCGACGCGTCCTGAGCGCCCCTGACTGGCCGCCCACCGGCACCAGACGGCATGATGGCCCGAGGTAGCCGCACGCGCACGTACAGGGAGGCCCCGTGAGATTCGAGGTCAGCAAGGTCCTCGACGCGATCGAGGTCCGGCTCACCACCGACCCGGCCCTCGCCCGCGCCGTTGTCGATCTATCCGAGATCGTGCGATACGCCGATCTCGATGGCGGCCGTCCGGCCAGCATGCTGCGCCTCGGACTGGTCATCGACGCGCTGGGCCGGCACGTCTCGGAGGAGAACGTCCCGGTCTACGCCGTGGTGCCCCGGGGCCTGCTCTCCGACGCCGACCTGACCTCGAACGAACGCATGGTGGTCCGCCGCTGGGCGGACGACGGCGTGGTCGAGGTCGTTCCGCAGCTCGACGACCGGGTTCTCGAGGTGGCCGAGCTGCTCGGCCTGCCCGTGCTGACCCGGACCCGCGCGGAGCAGTTCCGTGACCGCCGCCCGTGGGTGGAGGAGCCGGGCCGGCTGCTCGCCGCGGTGACCGGCGCCGGCGGCCCGGTGCTGGTGGCCCGGGTCGGCCGCGGGGAGATCCCGGCGGTCGGCGAGCCGTCGCCGATGGGCGAGAAGCTGCTCGCCCGGGTGTGGAGCTGCTCCGACGCGAACTGCAACGCCTTCGGCTCCGGTGGCGACTCGGACAGCCCGTTCGCGGACATGCGCAAGGTCACCGCCCCGGTCGCGCAGCCGCCGCCGTCGCTGCGGTCCGGCGCGCCGACCTGCCCGCGGCACGGCACCCGGCTGCGGGACGCCGGCCCGCGCCCGGCGGTCGAAGTGCTCTCGGTCCGCATCGACGGCGTGGTGCGCAAGCGTTTCGTGGTCTCGACCGACAAGCCCGTGGTCGTCGGGCGCGCCCCGGAGGGCGGCGGCGTGATGCTCGGCCAGTGGCTGACCGATGACGCCCGGAAATGGATCAGCCGCGGCCACGTGCGGCTCGCGCTGAACGCCGGCGAGGTCACGGCCCAGGACGTGAGCACCAACGGTACGGGGATCCGCCCGGGCGGCTCCCTGGACGACGACGACCGGATCACCCTGAACCGCGACGAGACCCGCGTCCTGGCGGCGAACGACGTGGTGGAGCTGTATGCGGGCGTGAACGTGGGCCGCGCCAAGCTCTGGGCGACCGGCGGCGTGACCCAGCCGTCCTCGGTGATGGCCGAGGCCCCGACGATGGCGATCCGCAAGTTCGAGCGCTGAGCCGCCGCGCTGAGCCGCCGCGCTGAGGCGAAAGCGCGGCGGCCGAGCGATTTACCTCAGGATCGCGGCCAGCTGGTCCACCGCGTGCTCCAGCTCCTGCTCGGTGATGACCAGCGGCGGGGCCAGCCGGATCGTCGAGCCGTGCGTGTCCTTGGCGAGGATGCCCCGTGCGGCCAGCCGTTCGACGGCCTGCCGCCCGGTCATCAGGGCGGGGTCGATGTCGACGCCGGCCCAGAGGCCCCGGCTGCGGACCGCCAGGACGCCGTTGCCGACCAGCTTGGCGAGGCGCTCGTGCAGCAGCGCGCCCAGCCGCGCGGAGCGCTCCTGGAACTCGCCGGTGGCGAGCAGGCGGACGACCTCGGCGCCGACCGCGCAGGCGAGCGGGTTGCCGCCGAAGGTGGAGCCGTGCTCGCCCGGCTTGAGCACGCCGAGCACGTCCCGGTTCGCCGCCACGGCGGACACCGGCACGATGCCGCCGCCGAGCGCCTTGCCGAGCAGGTACATGTCCGGCACGACCCCTTCGTGCTCGATCGCGAAGGTCTTGCCGGTGCGGCCGAGGCCGGACTGGATCTCGTCGGCGATGAGAAGCACGTTGTGCTCGTCGCAGAGGGCCCGCACGCCGGCGAAGTAGCCCTCGGCCGGGATCAGCACCCCCGCCTCGCCCTGGATGGGCTCGAGCAGGACCGCGACCGTGTTCGGGGTGATCGCTTCGGCCAGCGCCGCGAGGTCGCCGTAGCCGACGATCCGGAAGCCCGGGGTGTACGGCCCGAAGTCGTCCCGCGCGTCCGGGTCGGTGGAGAAGCTGATGATCGTCGTGGTGCGGCCGTGGAAGTTGCCGTCCGCGACGATGATCTCGGCCTGCCCGTCCGGCACGCCCTTGACCTGGTAACCCCACTTGCGGGCGACCTTGATGCCGGTCTCCACGGCCTCGGCGCCGGTGTTCATCGGCAGCACGAGGTCCTTGCCGCAGAGCTCGGCCAGCCCGTGACAGAAGTCGGCGAACTGGTCGTGCACGAACGCCCGGCTGGTCAGCGTCAGGCGGTCGAGCTGGGCGTGCGCGGCGGCGATCAGGCTGGGGTGCCGGTGGCCGAAGTTCAGCGCCGAGTAGCCGGCGAGGAGGTCGAGATAGCGCCGGCCGTCGACGTCGGTGACCCAGGCGCCCTCGGCGTCGGCGATCACGACGGGCAGCGGGTGGTAGTTGTGTGCGGTCCAGCGCTCGGCGTCGGCCAGGGCGGCGGGTGTCCGCAGGTCGAGATCAGTCACGGGTTCGTACCTCCAGGGTGCAGCACTTCGGACCGCCGCCGGCCTTGCGCAACTCCGAGACGTCGACCCCGACCGTCTCGTAGCCGGCCGAGCGCAACGCGGTGGTCAGCGCGGTGGCCTGCACCGGCAACACCACGGTACGGCCGTCGCTGACCGCGTTGAGCCCCAACACCTCGGCGTCGCCCGGCGTGGCGAGAATCGCGTCCGGGAACAGCCGGCGCAGCACGGCCTGCGAACCGGGCGAGAACGCCGACGGCAGGTAGGCGATGTTCTTCTCGTCCAGCACGCACAGCGCGGTGTCGAGGTGGTAGTAGGCGGGGTCGACCAGCTGCAGGGTGATCACCGGGCGGCCGAAGACCTCCTGGGTCTGCGCGTGCGCGGCGTGCGCGGTCCGGAAGCCGGTGCCGGCCAGCAGCACCTCGCCGGCCAGCAGGATGTCGCCCTCGCCCTCGTTGGCGTGCTTGGAGTCGAACACCTCGAAGCCGTTCTCGGCGAACCACGCGGCGTACGCCGGGGCCTCGTCGGCCCGCTCGGCGTCGCGGAACTGCACGGCGAGCACCTTGCCGTCGACCACGGTGGCGCCGTTCGCGGCGAAGACCATGTCGGGCAGGCCGGGCAGCGGCTCGATCAGCTCGACGGTGTGGCCGAGGTCGAGGAACGTCTGCCGCAAGTTCTCCCACTGGCTGACGGCCAGGGCAGTGTCGTACGGCGCCGTCGGGTCCATCCACGGGTTGATCCGGTATGTGACGGCGAAGTGGGTGGGCCGGCACATGAGATAGCGGCGCGCGGTGGCGGTGGACGTCATGAGGGCAACGCTATGCGTGAAGTACCTGCGTACGCCCCGGGTCAACCATGCGTGCGGCGAAGGATCGTTGCGTGATCGGAGGGCACCGCGGAGATTCGTTGCACGCGTTCGCCGCACACGCGCCGGGGGCGGCGAACCGCCGCCCCCGCACAACGCCGTCGGCGATGCCTGGTGTCCGTCAGAAGCGGTCGACAACCTGCGCGTCGAGCCAGTCGCGGACGCTCGTGACCGGCTGCATGTCGGTGCCGAGCCAGGACAGCGAACCGGTCAGGGCGAGCACGCCGACCACGATCGCGCCCAGGGAGAGGAACATGCCGATCAGGGCGTCGGTCTTGCCCGCGATGTGCCGCTTGCCGGTGGCGTGGATGCCGGCCAGCGACAGGATCAGGCCCAGCACGGCCAGCCCGATGCCGTAGCCGAGCAGCGGGCCGGAGAGCACGAGCAGGGCGGCCCCGACGCCGATGATCAGCCCCAGGGTGGCGAGCAGGCTGGCCCGTGGCTTCGGCCCGGCGGCGACCGGCGGCTGCTCGATCGTCTTCTCGTCGGCGGTGCGGCGGTCGGTCGGCCGGGGCGCGCGCAGGTCGCGGCTCTTCAGGTCGTCACGGGTCTTCGGGCCGCTGTCGACGGCGCGCTGGTTGACCAGCGTGTCCTCGTCGGCGAGCCGGCGGCGCTCGACGACCGGCGGCGCGGCGGGTGGCGGGGCCACGGTGGAATCGCTGCGGGGACGCACCGGGCTCGTAGCGCCGGTCGCGGTGGCTGGACGCTCTTCGGTCTCAGCGGTGGTGTCGGACTGGCGCGAGAACGTCGGGAGTCTCATCGTCAGCACCTCCTTCTGCCTTCGGGGATGCCCTCGCTATACCCCGATGACCCGGCGGCGACACAAACGCGACGGCGGCGGGTGCCGGCAGAGCCGCCACCCGCCGCCGGAGAACGCGTCAGACCAGGGCGGACGCCGCGGTGACGTCGGCCGCCTTGGCGATCACGTGGTCGACGATTCCGTAGTCCTTCGCCTCCTGGGCGGTGAACCAGCGGTCCCGGTCGGAGTCGCGCCCGATCTCCTCCGGGGTGTGCCCGGTGTGGAAGGCGATCCGCTCGTTCATGACCTTTTTGATGTGCAGCATGCTCTCGGCCTGGATGGCGATGTCGGCCGCGGTGCCGCCGATGCCGCCGGAGAGCTGGTGCATCATCACCCGGGCGTGCGGCAGCGCGTATCGCTTGCCGGGGGCGCCGGCGCAGAGCAGGAACTGCCCCATCGAGGCCGCCATGCCCATCGCGATCGTGGCCACGTCGTTCTTGATGTACTGCATCGTGTCGTAGACGGCCATGCCCGCGCTGATGGACCCGCCCGGTGAGTTGATGTAAAGGGCGATGTCCTTCTCGCTGTCGGCGGAGGCGAGCACCAGCAGCTGCGCGCAGATGCGGTTGGTCACCTCGTCGTTGACCTCGCTGCCGAGGAAGATGATGCGCTCCCGGAGCAGCCGCTCGAAGACCTGGTCGTCAAAGGATGCGCCACCCGCCCGCATCGCGATCTCGTCAACTCTCATGGACCCACCCTCTCGCACGAGCCGGGAGCGTTTCGCACCCACCCGGCATTCGACCTCTACCACCTTCCCCGGTAACGGCCGTGGAGCCCAGCGATTCTCCTCAGGGCGAAAGCCGGCGGCGGATATTCCCCGGCTAGGGTTCGGTCGTGCCAGAGGGACACACCATTCATCGCCTTGCCGCCCGACACCGGGCGCACTTCGCCGGTCAGGCCGTCCGGGTGGCCAGCCCGCAGGGGCGGTTCACCGCCGGGGCCGCGCTGCTCGACGGCCGCACGCTGGCCGACACCGAGGCGTACGGCAAGCACCTGCTGCACCACTTCGACGACGAGTCGACGTTGCACATCCATCTGGGGCTCTACGGCAAGTTCGCCGACGGTGAGCTGCCCGCCCCGGCGCCGGTCGGGCAGGTGCGGCTGCTGCTCTCCGGTGCGCGGCACTGGCTGGAGCTGCGCGGGCCGACGGCCTGTGAGGTGCTCGACCCCGTGCTGGTCGCGGCGCTGCGGGCCCGGCTGGGCCAGGATCCGCTGCGCGACGACGCCGAGCCGCGGCTGGCATACGCCCGGGTGGCGGCCAGCGGCAAGCCGGTCTTCGCGCTGCTGCTGGACCAGACGGTCGTGGCCGGGTGCGGGCTGATCTACGCCAACGAGGTGTTGTTCCGGGCCGGCCTCGCGCCGGCCACGCCGGGGCGTGCCATCGGCCCGCGGCGCTGGGACGAGCTCTGGGACGACCTGCGCGCCCTGATGAAGGAGGGCGTCGCCCGCGGCCGGATCGACACCGTCCACAGCGCCCACACCCCGGAGGCGATGCAGCGGGCCCCGCGGGTGGACCGGCACGGCGGCGAAGTGTACGTCTACCGCCGCACCGATCAGCCGTGCCTGATCTGCGGCACGGCGATCATCAGGGGCGCGATGGCCGGCCGCAATCTCTACCGGTGCCCGGCCTGCCAGCCGTGAGCCCGCCCGGGGCGGGCTCAGAGCGCTGAGGCCGGGGTTTCCGCCTTGGTCGAAGCTTCGGTCGCGGCCGCAGCCGCCCCCGGAGCACCCGCCCCAGCCGCCTTCGCGGCCGGAGCGCCCGCCGGTGCCGTCGCCGGGGGCTGCGGCTGCGCCGGGACGCCCAGCTCGAACCGCTCCTTCAGCCAGGGCAGCAGCTGCTCGTAGGCCAGGATGGTGTCCGGCTGGTTGAAGTCGTGGGACAGCACGATCGCGCCCGGCCGGACGTCCTTCTGGACGCCCTTGACGATCTTTTCGACGTGGCTGGCGTCGTCCTCGCCGGCGGCGTGCTCCCAGTCGCGCGGGTCGACCTCCCAGTAGAGCGAGATCATGCCGTCCGCATACGCCGTCTGCACCAGCGCGTCGGTGAAGTTGCCGCCCGGCGCGCGGAAGAACGGGATCTGCGCGCCCGGCACCGCGGCCCGGATCGCGTCGTTGGTGCGGCGCAGGTCGGCCTGGATCTTCGCCGGCTTGGTCCGGCCGATGGTCAGGCTGTGGTCCCAGGTGTGGTTGCACAGCGTGTGCCCGGCCGCGGCGATCTGCCGGACGATCTCCGGGTGCCGCCGCACCTGGTCGCCGACCAGGCAGAACGTCGCCTTGACCTGATTTTCGGCGAGCAGCTCGAGGATCTTCGGGGTCTGCACCGGGTCGGGGCCGTCGTCGAAGGTGAGCGCGACGGCGGCCGAGCCGGTCGTGCGCAGCGAGCGGGCGGGACCGGTGCCCTCCGGCACGCTGATCCCGGCGGCCTCCTTCGGCGCGGAGGCCGAGGGCCGCGCCGGCCCGGTGGGCTTGGTCGCGGGCCTGACCGGCGTGGCAGACGGGGGCTTCGAGGCCACGGCGGGCTCGCCGGCGGCCTGCGGCGGGGCCTTGCCCGGCTTCTTCGTGGGTGCCGCCGGCGCGGTGGCGCCCGCTATCCCCGCGGCGTTGACCGGGTTGACGTCGGTGCTGCCGCCCTGCCGCATGGGCGGGACGATCAGCAGGAGGCCGACCGCGACCAGCGCGGCGAGCAGCGCCTGCTGCCGGCGCCGGCCGATGAGCAGCCAGGACTCGATCGGCAGGGTGCCGGGCGCGCGGTGGCTGCCGGTGACGGGCGGCCGGCCGCTGTCGGCCAGCGCCCAGCCGCGGACAGCCTCGGCCGCGTCGCGGACGGCCGGCAGCGGGCGCACGGTGATGGCGAGCTGATCGGTGGACTTCGCGTGCCGGCCGCCGGCGCCGGCGGTGGCCGACCGGCGGGCCGCGCTGCCGGTGCGGCGCTTGCCGTCCAGCCGGGACCGGCGCGGGGCCAGGTCGAGGGAGCTGCGGCGGCCGCCGGCCACCCTGGTCACCGTGGGCGGGCGCAGCACCGTGGCGTCCGCGAGCGACTCGGGGCGCCGGTGCCGTCCGTTGGTGGTCTCGCCTTCGAGCACCTGGACGTGCGGAAATCCGCCGGTCGTCGCGGTCAGCGCGCCGCTGATACTGGCGCGCGTCGCCGGCCGGGCGGCGTGTCGCGGCCCGTTCTCCGGCGCCGATCGGGGGAAGGGGAGCGACGGCATTCGTCATGCCTACCGGTTTACAAGATCGAAAACGATACCGCTTTCGTGATCATCGAGTGACCGGAAGTGATAAACCCTGCTCGCGGCGTTGGGCGCAGAGCGGATTGATGACAACACATCGGACGATAAGCGTCAGCCCGCCGCGTGCACCGCGTCCGTCGCCTTCCGCGCCGCGATCAGCACCGGATCCCAGACCGGGGAGAACGGCGGCGCGTAGCTGAGATCGAGGGCCGTCATCTCCTCCACGGTCATCCTGTTCCAGACCGCGATCGCCAGCGAGTCGATCCGCTTGGCGGCCTCCTCGCGACCCACGATCTGCGCGCCGAGCAGCATTCCGGTCCGCTTCTCGGCGATCAGCTTGACCACCATCGTGCTCGCTCCGGGGTAGTAGCCGGCCCGGCTGGTCGACTCGACGGCCGCGGTGACGAACGCGAAGCCGGCCAGCGCCGCCTCCTTCTCCGTCAGCCCGGTCCGGGCCACCTCGAGCTCGCAGACCTTGGTCACCCCGGTGCCGATCACGCCCGGGAACGTCGCGTAGCCGCCGCCGATGTTGATGCCCGCGACCCGGCCCTGCTTGTTGGCGTGGGTGCCCAGCGGTATGTGTACCGGCTGGCCGCTGACCCGGTGCACGGTCTGCACGCAGTCGCCGGCCGCCCAGATCCCGTCCAGGTGCCCCTGCGGTCCCACCACCCGCATCCGCAGATCGGTACGCAGCCCGCCGGTCACCCCGACCGGGATGCCCGAGCGGACGGCGAGCGCCGTGTTCGGGCGTACCCCCAGACCCAGCACCACGATGTCGGCCGGCAGCGCACCCTCCGGGGTGACCACTGCGGAGATCCGGCCGTCCTTCGTCTCCAGGCCCCGTACCTGGGTGCTGGTGCGCACCTCGATGCCCAGCCCGCAGATCGCCTCCCGGACCCGCTCGCCCATGTCCGGGTCCACGGTCGCCATCGGCTGCGCCGACTTCTCCAGCAGGGTCACCGCCAGGCCGCGCCGGACCATCGCCTCGGCCATCTCGACGCCGACGTAGCCGCCGCCGATCACGACCGCCCGGCGTGGCTGCGGGTCGCGCTCCAGCCAGGCGTGGATGGCCGCGCCGTCGTCGAGGGTCTGCACGCCGAAGACGCCCTCGCCGTCGATGCGCGCCCAGTCCGGCGTCACCGGCAGCGCGCCGGTCGCGTACACCAGGTGGTCGAAGCCCTCCCGGCGCTCGCCGCCGCCGTCGAGGTCTCGCACGACCACCTCGCGGGCGGCCAGGTCGATGCCGGTCACCTCGTGCCGGGTGTGCACGGTGATGCCGACGTCGTGGAACTCCTGCGGCCTGCGGGCGATCAGCGCGTCGCGGTCCTTGACGGCTCCGCCGATCCAGTACGGGATCCCGCACGCCGAGTACGAGGTGAAGTTCCCCCGCTCGAACGCGACGATCTCCAGCTCATCGGGGCCCTGCCGCTTGCGGGCCTGCGATGCCGCGGACATCCCGGCCGCGTCGCCGCCGACGACCACAAGCCTCATCGCACGCCCCGGGTGGTCGCCGCCAGCCAGTCCACGACGGCCCCGACCGAGCCCCGCTGCGCCAGCATCGCCCGCTGCCGGGCGGCGCCGGTGCCGTGCGACCGCAGCCGGCCCATCAGGACGGTGGCCATCTCGAGGTCGCCGTGGCGTTCGAGCTCCGGGCTCACGTAGTCGAAGAGCTGGCGCATCAGCTTCCAGGCCGGCCGTGGTTCCCGGGTCGCCATGTCGATGTTCAGCCCTTCCAGTCCGTCGTGCGCGGCCCGCCAGTGCGCGGCCATCAGCAGTGGGTGCGGGACGTTCGGCGCGGGCCGGCCGTCCTCGACCGCCCGCAGCAGGGTCGCGACCAGCCCGCGGGCGAGCGCGGCCAGCAGCATCGCGTCGTCCGGCGTCGGGCAGACGTCACCCATCCGGATCTCGACGGTCGGGTAGGTGGCCGACAGCCGCGCATACCAGTAGAGCATCCCCTCGTCGAACATGGCGCCGCTCGCGATCAGGTCCGCGGTCATCGTCTCGTACTGCTCGTGGGACTCCAGGTACGGCGTCGGGCCGACCGTGGGCCAGCGCTCCCAGAGCATCGAGCGCCAGCTCGCATACCCGGTGTCGCGGCCGAACGAGAACGGCGAGTTGGCGGTCGCGGCCTGGAGGATCGGCAGCCAGGGCCGCAGGTGGTTGAGCACCTGCACGCCCGTCTCCGGGTCCGGGACGCTGACGTGCACGTGCATGCCGTTGAGGCCACCGCCGGGGGAGAGGTCGCCGTAGCGCTCGCGCATCCGGTGGTAGCGGGGCGCGTCGACGACCCGGGAATGCGTGCCGGGGGCGGGGCTCGCCCCGACCGCGACCAGGCGGGCACCGGCGCGCTCGGCGGCGTCGGCCAGCCCGGCCCGGAGCCGGGTCATGGCGGCGGCGAGATCGCCCAGGTCGAGCTGCGGCGGGCCGGCCGTCTCGATCTGGCTGCGCAGGAACTCGTGTTGCACGGAGTCGCGGATGTCGTCGCCCAGCTGGTCGAAGACCTCCTCGACCAGCTCGACCGCGTGCGCCTCGGTGGCGTCGACGAGCAGGTATTCCTCCTCCACGCCGAGGGTCAGCAAGCCCTGCGCCTGAGCCTCGCCGGCCATCTCCTCGGAGATCGTTGTTGCCGTTCCCGCGCTCTCCGAAGTTGCCATGGCCGCGAATTACCCGGTGGCGGGCGCGGGAAAACGGGGGTTGCGCCGCGGGCGTAGCGTCGGGTCATGCTGCTGCTGGGGTGCTGGGTCTTCGCCGCCCTGCAGAGCCCCGCGGTGGGTCCCTCTGCCCAGCTCATGCTGGGCCTGGCCGTGGTCGGTGCGGTCCTGCTGGTGGTGCTGGCCGCCGCCGCTGCCATCCCGCTGCCGGTCCTGCGCCCCGCCTCGGCCGGCGTGGGCCTCGCCACGCGTGCCCTCAAGCGGCGGCTGCCCCGCCTGCTGGATCCCGACGCGGCCGGGCGTCCGCGTCCGCGAGCCCCGTCGGCGTGCCCGGCGGTGGGTCTTTCCGCGCGCTGACGCGCACGCCGAAGCCCCCGTCTCCGCGTCCCTATTTCTTCGGACCGCAGGGGTACGCCCATGTCCATTTCCGCTGCGCTCGATGCCGTCGTCGGTGTCGCGCACTCCGCCCTCGAGGGTCTCGCCACCCTGCTGACCCCGGCCGCCGGCGGGCTCGCCGCCGCCCTGGCCATCGTCCTCCTCACCGTCGCCGTCCGGCTGCTGATCAGCCCGCTCACCTGGTTGCAGGCCCGGTCCGCCAAGCGCGGGGCCGCCCTGGCGCCGCAGCTGGCGGCGCTGCGCGAGCGGCATCGCGACGATCCGGTGCTGCTGGCCACCGAGACGCTCGCGCTGCAGCGCGCCAACGGGGCCGGCCCGTTCGCCGCGATGCTGCCGGCGTTGGCCCAGGCGCCGTTCTTCATGCTCATGTATCACCTCGTGCAGCCCGGCCCGGGTGCGCCGGCCGGGGTGCTGAGCGGTCAGCTCGGCGGGGTGCCGCTGACCGCGCACCTCGCCGCCGGCCTGCCGGTGTTCGCCGTGCTGCTCGCGGTGGCGGTGGCGCTGGCGTGGTGGTCGTCGCGCCGTACCCGGCTGCTGCTCGCCGCCACCGGCACGCCGGCCGATCCGGCCCAGCCCGGCGCGACCCTGTTGCCCCGGATCATGGCGATGCTGCCGTTTCTGACGGTCGTGATGGTGGCCTGGCTGCCGCTGGCCGGCGGCCTCTACCTGGTCACGTCGGCCGCCTGGACCGCGCTTGAACAGGCGATATGGCGTCGCCCGCCGGCCGTGGCCAATCGGTAGCGATGCATATTGACAAAGTTCTGTAACACCCTGGAAACTTCGTGAGAGCGCTCTCAGCGATCCCTCCCCCGAAAGGTCGTTGCCATGAGAAGTCCCGGACCCAAGTGGCGGCGGCGGTGGCTCGCCGCTGCCGCCGTGCTGATCGCTGGTGGCGCCTCCGCCCTCTTCGTGGGGCAGGCCGACGCGGCCGTGCCACCCGCGCCGGCGGGCATGTCGCTGGTGTTCAGCGACGACTTCACCGGCGCCGCCGGCACCGGGCTGAACCGGAGCAACTGGATCTACAGCACCGGCACGGGCTATCCCGGCGGCGCGGCCAACTGGGGCACCGGCGAGATCGAGCGGATGACCGACTCGACGCAGAACGTGTACCAGGACGGCGGCGGCAACCTGGTGATCAAGCCGATCCGGGACTCCGCCGGCAACTGGACCTCCGGCCGGGTGGAGACCCAGCGCACCGACTTCGCCGCGCCCGTCGGCGGCAAGCTGCGCATCGAGGGCCGCCTGCAACAGCCCAACGTCACCGGGGCGGCGGCGGCCGGCTACTGGCCGGCGTTCTGGACGCTGGGTGACGCGGCCCGGCCGGTGGGCGCGACGAACTGGCCGAGCATCGGCGAGTGGGACATCATGGAGTCGATCAACGGTCGGGCCTCGGTGTTCTCGGCGCTGCACTGCGGCACCAACCCGGGTGGCCCCTGCAACGAGACGACCGGCCTCACCAGCGGCGAGCACGCCTGCGCCACCTGCGGCAACAGCTTCCACACGTACGCGGTCGAGTACGACCGCAGCGTCTCGCCCGAGCAGCTGCGGTTCTACCTCGACGGCGTGCAGTACCACCAGGTCAACTCGGCCCAGGTGGACGCGACGACCTGGAACAACGCCACCCACCGCGGCGTGTTCATCATCCTGAACGTGGCCATGGGCGGCGGCTTCCCGGACGCGTTCGGCGGCGGCCCCACCGCGGCGACCCAGTCCGGCGTGCCGATGCTGGTCGACTACGTGGCCGTGTACTCCTCGGCCGGCGGCACCACGACGCCGCCGACCACGCCGCCCACCACCCCGCCGGCCGGCGGGGTGCGGGACGCGTACGCGCAGATCCAGGCCGAGTCGTACGACGCGGCGTCCGCGGTCACCAAGGAGACGGCGTCCGAGGGCGGCCAGAACGTCGGGTACATCAGCAACGGCGACTGGCTGCAGTTCAACAACGTCGAATTCGGCAACGGCGGCGTGCTCGACTTCGTCGGGCGGGTCGCCTCGGGGGCGGCGGCCAGCGTCAGCGGCCTCGTCGAGGTCCGGATCGACAGCCGCAGCAACGCGCCGATCGGCAGCTTCGCGCTCGCCAACACGGGCGGCTGGCAGACCTGGCGGTCGGTGCCGGCCAACGTCGCGAACGTGTCCGGACGGCACACCGTCTTCCTGACCTTCACCAGTGGACAGCCCGCGGACTTCGTGAACGTTAACTGGATCCAGTTCCGCAGGTAGCGGCTTTCTTCGATACGTGCGAGCAAGGGCCGGGGGCGCTACCAGCGCCTTCGGCCCTTTTCTACCTTAAAGAACTTTAAGGCGCCGGGGTCTGGACTAGTTCTGTTAACAGTCCTAATAATCAATCAACCTCACTGTTCCACGCGGAAGGCCCACCCCCATGCGCCGATCCCTTGTCCTTGCTGTGTGCGCCGCGCTCGCGGCAGCCGGCTCCGCCGTCTACATAGCCTCGTCCGCGAGCGCCGCCGTCGCCTGTTCGCCGGCGTGGAGCGCCTCGACGATCTACGTCAAGGACAACCCCGTCTCGTACCAGTCCAGGAACTACACCGCCAAGTGGTGGACGCAGGGCGAGGTCCCGACCGCCAGCGGACAGTGGGGCGTCTGGGCCGACAAGGGCGCCTGCGGCGGCACCACGGACCCGACCACCACCCCGCCGACGACTCCGCCGACCACCCCGCCCACTACGCCGCCGGGCAACGGGACGCTGCCGGCGCACTTCATCACCGGGTACTGGCAGAACTTCGACAACCCGGCGAACGAGCTCAAGCTCGCCGCCGTGCCGAGCACCTACGACCTGGTCGCGGTGGCCTTCGCGGACGCCACGGCTACGCCCGGCGCGGTCTCCTTCACCATCGACGCCGGGCTCTCGGCCTCGGTCGGCGGCTACACCAACGAGCAGTTCAAGGCCGACGTCGCGACGCTGCACGCGCGGGGCAAGAAGGTCGTCATCTCGGTGGGCGGGGAGCGGGGCTCGGTCGCCGTCAACGACGCGGCCGCGGCGACCAACTTCGCCAACTCGGTCTGGTCGCTGATGCAGACGTACGGCTTCGACGGCGTCGACATCGACCTGGAGAACGGGCTGAATCCGACCTATATGGCCCAGGCGCTGCGCAGCCTGCGCGGCAAGGCCGGGGCCGGCCTGATCATCACGATGGCACCGCAGACCATCGACATGCAGAACCCGGCCGGGTCCTACTTCAAGCTCGCGCTCGACATCAAGGACATCCTCACGGTCGTCCACACGCAGTACTACAACTCCGGCGCGATGCTCGGCTGCGACCAGAACGCGGCGTACGGCCAGGGCACGGTCAACTTCCTGGTCGCGCTCGCCTGCATCCAGCTCGAGTCCGGGCTGCGCCCCGACCAGGTCGCGCTCGGCCTGCCGGCCACCACCAGCGCGGCCGGCGGCGGCTACGTCGCGCCGGCCGTGGTCAACCAGGCCCTCGACTGCCTGGCCCGCGGCACCAACTGCGGCTCCTTCCGGCCGCCGCGCACCTATCCCGGCATCCGCGGCGCGATGACCTGGTCGATCAACTGGGACGTCACCGCCGGCAACGGCTGGGCCAACACCATCAAGCCCCACCTGTCCACCCTGCCCTGATCACCAGCCCCCACTGGAGAGATCCCCATGAGACTCAAGAAGAAGTACGCCGCCGTCCTCGCGATGGTCCTGGCCACGGCCGGTGCCGGCGTCACCGTCGCGCTCGCGCCGGTCGCCTCGGCGGCCGTCGCCTGCGCCCCGGCCTGGAGTTCCTCGGCGGTGTACGTCAAGGACAACTCCGTGTCGTACCAGTCCAGGAACTACACCGCGAAGTGGTGGACGCAGGGTGAGGTCCCGACCGCCAGCGGTCAATGGGGCGTCTGGGCCGACAAGGGCGCCTGCGGTGGCACCACGGACCCGACCACCCCGCCCCCGACCGGCCCGACCACGCCGCCCACCGGCACCAAGATGGCGGCCGCGCCGTACATCTACCCGGGCTGGGGCAACCCGCCCGCGCCGTCGACGGTCATGAACGCGACCGGCATCAAGGCGTTCACCATCGCCTTCGTCCTGGCCAACGGCTGCAACCCGGTCTGGGACGGCGAGGGCGGCCTGACCGGCGGCGTGCACGCCAGCACCATCGCGGCGATCAGGGCGGCCGGCGGCGACGTCGTCCCGTCGATCGGCGGCTGGAGCGGCAACAAGCTCGGCCCGAACTGCGCCACCGCGGAACTGCTCGCCGGTGCGTACCAGAAGGTGATCGACGCGTTCGGCCTCAAGGCGATCGACATCGACATCGAGAATTCCGACGAGTTCGAGAACACCGTGGTGCAGGACCGCATCCTCGGCGCCCTCAAGATCGTCAAGCAGCGGAACCCGTCGGTGAAGACCATCCTCACCTTCGGCACCTCGCCGACCGGCCCGAACTACTACGGCATCCGGCTGATCACGCAGGCCAAGGCGCTCGGTGCCAACATCGACATCTTCGCGCAGATGCCGTTCGACTTCGGCGGCGGCGCGGACATGTACGGCAGCACGGTCGGCGCCTCCGAAGGCCTGAAGAACCAGCTCAAGGCGGCCTTCGGCTACACGGACGCGCAGGCGTACTCGCACATGGGCATCTCCGGCATGAACGGGCTGTCCGACCAGCAGGAGCTGACCAGCACCGACACCTGGACGCGGATCCGCGACTACGCGAAGAACAACAACTTCGCGCGGTTCACCTTCTGGGCGGTCAACCGGGACCGCGGCTGCCCCGGCGGCGGTGTGGTCTCCGACTGCAGCGGCATCGCGCAGGCCGACTGGGCCTTCACCAGGATCACCGCGGGCTTCTGAGCCGGTCACCCGGGTCTGCCGCCGGCAGACCCGGGTGCCGGACGCTCATCGAGCGGCCATGGCCCGCCGGCGCTTGCGCACCTTCTTCACCACCCAGCTCGCGATCGCGATCGCGAAGAACGCCATGATCGCGTAGTCGAAATAGCTGCTGTATTGCTCAAGCCGCTGCCAGCGCGAACCCAGCGCGTAGCCGCCACCGATGAACAGGCAGTTCCAGATGCCGCTGCCGATCGTGGTGAGCAGCGTGAACGTGCTCAGTCGCATGTGGTTGGCGCCGGCCGGGATGGACACCAGGCTGCGGACCACCGGTGCCATCCGGCCGAAGAACACCGCGCCCTTCTCGTGCCGCTCGAACCAGCGGTCGGCGAGGTTGAGGTCGTCGGCGTCGACCAGCGGGATGCGGTCCAGCCAGCGGCGCAGCCGATCCTCGCCGAGCGCGTAGCCGAGCCAGTAGAGCGCCAGCGCGCCCAGCACCGAGCCGGCCGTGGCCGCGATGGCGACCAGCACGAGGTTGACCCTGCCGGCGCTGGCCAGGTATCCGGCCATGGACAGGACGATCTCGCTGGGGATCGGCGGGATCAGGTTTTCCAGCGCGACCAGCAGGCCCACGCCCAGCTCACCGAGCGACTCGATGACCGATGCCACCCAGCCGGTCAGGCCGCCCAGCGAGCTGGGCTCGGTCTCCGCCGCCAGGACATACGGCACGCTCATCCCACGCTCCTCCGCTCGGTCGATGGTCAGTACCCGCGTTCAAGAGTACGAACCGCTTGGCTCACGGGCGCCGGAGTGGCGGGATGGTCCGGGGTGGCGCGGCGGCGGTAGTGTCCCGGCGCGATGGAAACGTTGAGTACGCGGGGGCGCATGGCCCGGGTCGCGGTGACGGTGGCCGGGGTGGTGCTGCTGCTGCTCGGCACCCTCTGGGGTCAGGACGACGACTTCCCGTTCGGGCCGTTCCGGATGTATTCGACTGCGCCCGACCCGAACGCCGACGCGCCGGACACCAGGGTCGAGGGCGTCGACGCCACCGGCCGCACGGTGGTGCTGACCGAGGCCAACAGCGGGCTGCGGCGGGCCGAGATCGAGGGCCAGCAGCGGGCCTACGTCGAAGACCCGGGCCGGCTGCGGCAGGTGGCCGCGGCCTACGCGGAGAAGAGCCCGGAGGCTGCGCCGTTGCGGACCGTGCGGATCGTCATCCGCTGGGAGGGCATCGAGCACTCCCGGCCGACCGGCACCAGCCGGGACGAGGTCATCGCCACCTGGACGGCGCCGTGAACAAGATCGTTGGCTGGCTGACCGAACCGGTGCCGCTCGGCCGGGTCGCCGCGTTCCGCACCCTGATCTATCTCTTCGTCGCGGCCGACCTGGTCATCTTCACGCCCTGGGTGCGCCATCACGCCAGCACCCCGGGCGACCTGTACAAACCGCTGCTGGTCGGGCGGCTGCTGCAGCTGCCCACCCCGACCCCGCTGCTGGTGCACGGCATCTTCTGGTCGCTGCTCGTCGTCGCGCTCGCCGCGGCCACCGGGCGGGCGCCGAGGCTGCTCGGCTGGACCGTCTTCGCGCTCTACTTCGAGTGGATGGTCATCGCGATGAGCTACGGCAAGGTCGACCACGACCGGGTCGGTCTGCTGGTCGCGCTGGCCGTGCTGCCGACGGTCGGCCGGGCCCGGCACGGCGATCCGCGGCGTACGGAGGCCGGCGGCTGGGCGCTGCGGGTCACCCAGATAGCCGTCGTGTGCACGTACTTCCTCGCCGCCTGGGCCAAGCTGCGCTTCGGCGGGCTGGACTGGGTGACCAGCTCGGTGCTGGCCCGGGCGATCATCCGGCGCGGCACCGAGCTCGCCGACCTGATCGCCGGCGTGCCGTACCTGCTGATCCTCGCGCAGTTCGGCATCGTGGCGTTCGAGCTGGCCAGCCCGGCGATCTTCTTCCTGCGGCCGAGGTGGCGCAACTACGCGGTGGGCTTCTTCTATTCGTTCCACGTGGTCACGTTCGCCACCATCACCATCTCGTTCGCTCCGCACCTCGCCGCGATCACCGCCTTTCTGGCGCTGGAGAAGGTGCGGCCGCTGGTCCGGGCCCGTGGTTTCCTGAGCCGGAGCCGGGGAGAAGTAAAGGGGCATGAGCGACCGGTGGTATGAGAAAGCCGTCATTTACTGCGCCGATATCGACACCTTCGCCGACTCCGACGGCGACGGCGTGGGCGACCTCAAGGGGATGATCGGGCGGCTGGACTATCTGGCCCGGCTGGGCGTCACCTGCCTGTGGCTCAACCCGATCCACCCGACGCCGGACCGCGACGACGGCTACGACGTGGCGGACTTCTACAACATCGACCCGCGCTTCGGCAGCCTCGGTGACTTCGCAGACCTGCTGCACATGGCCCGCGACCGGGGCATCCGGGTCATCATCGACCTGGTGGTGAACCACACCTCCGACCAGCATCCGTGGTTCCAGTCGGCGCGCTCGTCGCCGGACTCGCCGTACCGGGACTGGTATGTCTGGTCCGAGACCCAGCCGGCGGACCGGCACCAGGGCATGGTCTTCCCCGGCGAGCAGGCCGAGACGTGGACCTACGACCGCACCGCCAAGCTCTGGTATTACCACCGGTTCTACAAGTTCCAGCCGGACCTCGACATCGCCAACCCCGAGGTTCGCGAGGAGATCAAGAAGATCTGCTCGTTCTGGCTGCAGCTCGGCGTCTCCGGGTTCCGGATGGACGCGGTGCCGTTCATCATCGAGCAGACCGAGCCGGGCAACCCGAACTCGCCCAAGGACATGGAGTTTCTCAGCGAGTTGCGCCAGCACGTGCAGTGGCGCCAGGGTGACGCCGTCCTGCTGGCCGAGGCCAACGTCGAGCCCGAGCAGCTCAAGGAGTTCTTCGGCGACGCGGGCGGGTCGGCCAACCGGATCCACATGCTGTTCGACTTCATGCTCAACGGCCGGCTGATGCTCGCGCTCGCCCGCCGCAACCCGGAAGCGATCATCGACGCGCTGCGCGACACGCCCAAGCTGCCGGCCGGCGGGCAGTGGGCCACGTTCCTGCGCAACCACGACGAGGTCGATCTCTCCCGGCTCACCGCCGAGCAGCGCGGCGAGGTGTTCGAGCAGTTCGGCCCGGACGAGAACATGCAGCTCTACGGCCGCGGCATCCGCCGCCGGCTGGCCCCGATGCTGGGCGGCGACCGCCGGCGCATCGAGCTGGCCTACGCGCTGCAGTTCAGCCTGCGCGGCACCCCGGTGCTGCGGTATGGCGAGGAGATCGGCATGGGCGACGACCTCAGCCAGGACGGCCGCAACGCGATCCGTACCCCGATGCAGTGGTCCCTGGCCGCCAACGGCGGCTTCTCGACCGCCCCGGCCGGCGAGCTCGTGCGCCCGGTCATCAGCGACGGCGAGTACGGCTACGCCAAGGTCAACGCCACCCTCCAGCGGCACGACCCGGGTTCGCTGCTGTCGTGGTTCGAACGGATGATCCGCACCCTGAAGGAGGCGCCCGAGGTCGGCAGCGGCAGTTGCACCCACGTCGACGTGCCCGCGCCCACCGGGCTGCTCGTGCACCGCGCTGACGGCGCCACCGGCACCATGGTCTTCCTGCACAACCTGGCGCAGGAGGATGGCGTGGTCGACCTGGGCAGTCTCTACCCGGAGGCCGACTTCCCCAACGACGTGCTCGCCGACCAGGAATATCCGGAGCCCGGCAAGTTCGACCAGCTCGCGGTGGCCGGCTACGGGTACCGCTGGATCCGGTTGTGCCGCAAACCGTGAGAAATCCCCGCCCGGTAACCCGCGGGTAACAGCTGGGTTAGAGTCGGCCGACTGCGTAACAGATCAAGCGGGAGGCCAGCAAATGACCCAGCCGAGTCGGGTAGCGATCGTGACCGGTGCCGCGCGTGGCATCGGCGAGGCGACCGCGCGCAAGCTCGCCGCCGACGGGATGTCCGTGGCGGTCGTCGACCTCGACGAGGGCGCCTGCGCCAACACGGTTACCGCGATCCACGACGCGGGCGGCACCGCCCTCGCCGTCGGCGCCGACGTCTCCGACCCGGTCCAGGTCGCGGCCGCCGTCGAGCGGGTGACCGCCGAGCTGGGCGGGCCCACGGTGCTGGTCAACAACGCCGGCGTGCTGCGCGACAACCTGCTGTTCAAGATGAGCGACGACGACTGGGAGACCGTGATGGCGGTCCACCTGCGCGGCGCGTTCCTGTTCAGCCGGGCCGTGCAGAAGCACATGGTCGACGCCAAGTGGGGCCGCATCGTCAACCTGTCCAGCACCTCCGCGCTCGGCAACCGGGGTCAGGCGAACTACGCCGCCGCCAAGGCCGGCCTGCAGGGCTTCACCAAGACCCTCGCGATCGAGCTGGGCCGCTTCGGCATCACCGCGAACGCGGTCGCGCCGGGCTTCATCGTGACCGACATGACCGCCGCCACCGCGGCCCGGGTCGGTGTCGACTTCGCGGACTTCCAGAAGGCGGCGATCGGTCAGATCCCCGTCGGCCGGGCGGGCCGCCCCGAAGACGTCGCGAACACCGTATCCTTCCTGGTCAGTGAAGGAGCCGGCTTCGTCTCCGGCCAGGTCGTCTACGTCGCGGGCGGGCCGAAGGACTAGCCGTCGTGGCTTGAACCGGCGCGCTACACATGAAGGTGCGGGCCGGGCAGGCCGAAAGGGTGGGGAAGCCGACTGTGAATCGACGGATGAGCTCTCGCAGCGTGTCGTTGACCAGCACGTTCTTGCTGCTGGCCGCGGGTGGCGCGGCCGCCTGCGACAACGGCGACGATTATCAGGACGAGGGCTTCTACTGCGCCGACGCCAACGGCGTCGTCGTGGACGAGGACAACTGCGACGACGATGACGGCGGCGGCGGGGGCGGCGGCTTCTTCATCTGGCATTCGTCCGGCTACCGCTCGGGCTACCCCGTCGGTTCCCGGCTGCCCGCCGGCGGCAGCAAGTTCGCCTACAACGACAAGGCCGCGCGATCGTCCTTCGGGCTGCCCTCGGCCGGCCGGATCAGCAACGGCACGGTCAAGACCAGCGTCGTCGGCAAGGGCGGCAGCGGCACGTCCGGCAAGTCGGGCGGCTGAGCCTTGCGCCGCATTCCCTACGGCCCGGTCCGCGACGGCTGGCGGCTGACCAACTTCAGCCTCGGGCTGACCTACAACGACACCGAGCTGCCGGACGGCACGATGATGTCGTACTGGCAGGAGGGGCCGTACTACGACTTCAGCCAGGCCGAGATCGAGGAGTTGGAGGCGGCGACGACCGCGCTCAACAGCATGTGCCTCGACGCCGGTGACTGGATGGTGCAGCAGTGCCCCCGGCACACCGCGCAGGGCCGCCGCGACGGCTACTTCGCCTCGGTCTGCGGCCCGGAGACCTGCTTCCTGGCCAAGATCGGCATCCCGGAATACACCCACGAGCAGATCATCCGCACCTGGTTCGACGGTGACGCCGAGACCTGGACGCACCAGGACAAGGACCCCGACGGCCGGCTCCCGATGCAGACGCCGGACTACTCGCCGTCCGTCTACGGCCGCTTCGACCTCTGGTACAACGGCGCCGGCAGCACCCCGCGCCTGCTGGAATACAACGCGCAGACGCCGACCTCGCTGGTCGAGGCCGCGGTCATCCAGTGGCACTGGGTCGACCAGACCGGCGTGACCGAGCACCCGTGGCGGCAGTGGAATTCCATCCACGACCGGCTGGTCGGCTGGGAGGCGGCCGACGGCGAGCCGGCCAACCCCGGCGCCTGGCGGCGCAACATCGGCAAGCTGCGCGAGGCGCGACCCTGGCTGCCCGAGAAACCCAAGATCTACTTCGCGTACGAGACCAGCGAGACGTCCGGTGAGGACCGGATGAACGTGGCTTACCTGATGGCGACGGCCGAGGAGGCCGGCTATCCGGTCGAGCTGATCGCGATGAGCCAGATCGGCTGGGACGTGGCCGGCGACCGGGTGCTCTTCGTGCCCGCGCCCGGCCAGGAGCACCAGGCGCAGCCGATCGACCTGATCTTCATGCTGTATCCCTGGGAATGGTTCTGGAACGAGGAGGGCGGCAAGGCCTTCTTCCGCAACATGGCCGACCCGGGCAAGCGCGGCACGGTCTGGCTGGAACCGCCCTACAAGGCGGCGCTGCTGGGCAACAAGGCGCTGCTACCGGTGCTGTGGAAGCTCTTCGGCGACGACCAAGAGCGCGGGAAGTACCTGCTCCCGGCATACTTCGCGGAGTCGACGAAGGCGGCGACGCTGACCTCGTACGCGAAGAAGCCGGTCTGGGGCCGCGAGGGCGGCTCGGTCAAGCTGGTCAAGAACGGCGTCACCCTGGTGGAAAATCCCACCGAGTACGGCTCCGACGGCCGTTTCGTGGTGCAGGAGCTGCTGGAGCTGCCCTCCTTCGACGGCCTGGAGGGCACCGTGCACCCGGTGATCGGCGCCTGGCTGATCGACGGCGAGCCGGCGGGCATGGGCATCCGCGAGGGCCTCGGCACAGCCGGCCTGGTGACCCGGGACGACTGCAACTTTCTACCCCATATCGTTTCTTAACGTCAGTTGCTAAAGTTGCTAAAGTCTTTTGCAAAAGACTTTAGCAACTGGAGGTCGGATGGGTGGGCCGGAACTGGAGCGTCTGGTAGCCCTGCTGAGGTATGCCCGAACCGATCTTTGCGACGTCGAGGTGAAGGCGGCGGCAGGCGGGTTGCCGAAGTCGCTACGAGACACGTTGAGCGCTTTCAGTAACGATCGAGGCGGCACCGTCATCCTCGGCCTGGATGAGAACGAAGATTTTCATGCAGCGCCCGGCTTCGATGCCGCCCGCATACGCGACGCCCTCGCAGCCGCCTGCAGCGATGACCTTCACCCGCCGGTAAGAGCTGAGATCGATGTCGTGCCCTTCGGCGATGCGCTATTGGTCGTCGCCGAAGTGGGCGAGCTGGACCCCCGTTTCAAGCCCTGCTACGTCGCGGCTCGCGGTGAATACAACGGATCCTTCACCCGTGGCGGGGATGGAGACCGGCGGCTCACCGACTTCGAGATTCATCTGCTGCATACCAATAGGGGACAGCCCGACGACGACCGTCAGCCGGTCGACGGGGCGACCCAGGCCGATCTCGAGTCGCGGGAAACCGATGCTCTTGTCGAGCGAGTTCGACTACGCCAGCCTCGTGCTTTCGCGGGACTGTCCACCGAACAGGTGCTGCGCCGGCTCAATGTCCTCGCGGAAGACCAGGAGGGGCGG
>NZ_QHHV01000020.1:0-107137 GCF_003947245.1 Actinoplanes sp. ATCC 53533
GTCGCTGGTCCCGGAACTGGCCGCCGCGAAGCCGCCCACCGGGGTCTGGCTGGTCCCGCTGCCGACCCGGCGGCGCACCCGGATCGCCTACCGCCGGGGCGCGGCGGCCCACCCGGCGGTGGCCGCGTTCATCACCGAGATCCGCGCCGCGAGCAGCGACTTCGGCCTGCCGCCGGCCCCGGACCGGGTCAGTGCCTGACCCACGGTTGCCGGGCGGGCCCTACTATCGGCACGGTGATCGAGCAGGCAGAGGTCTATCTCCGGAACGCCGCAGCGATGTGGACCGCGCTGATCCCCGATGCGAGCCCCGGCAAGGGCCTGCTGCGGGTCGACCTTCCCGCGTCGACCCGGGTGCTGCTGCGTGAGCCGCCCGACGCCGAAGCCCTCGCCGCGATCAGCCGCCTGTCACCGGCGAAGTCCGTACTGGTGGAGGACGTCTTCGCCGATCCGGGATCCCCGGCGCTGACGCCGGCGTCGGCAACGCTGCGGATGCCGGTCATGAACCGGCCGGCCGGCGCCTTCGCCGGCCCGCCGCCCGCCGTACGGGTGATCGAGGTGCACGACCCGGACACCCTGGCCGAGGCGGAACGCGTGATGGTGGACGGCTTCCCGTTCCCGCGCTACCAGCCGTGGGTCCGGGCACAGGCGCTGCCGCCCCGGGTGCTCACGCTGCCCGGCTGGCGGGTGTGGCTGGCCTACGCCGACGCCGCCCCGGCCGCGGCGGCGTACACCTACAACGACGGACACGCCTCCGGCGTCTACTGGCTCGCCACACTCGCCGAACACCGCTCGCCGGGGCTCGCCCGCGCGGTGCTGACGGCGGCGATCGCCGGGCGACCGGACCAGGAGTTCACGCTCGTGGCGACCGAGGCGGGGCGGCCACTGTACGAATCGCTGGGGTTCGCCACCGTCGCCACGGCCACGTGGCACACCCGGCCGCCGCTGGTGTCACCGCAGACCGGCCACGCGGGCTGAGCCCCCGGACCCGGCAGTGACCTGTCTCACGGATGTCACAACGACCGGTCAGGCGGTGTCTTGAGGCCGAATCGCTCAAGCGAAGGAGACACCATGTCCGGCAACACCGAGGTCATCGTGATCGGCGGCGGATACGCCGGCGTCATGGCGGCCGATCGCCTGACGAAGGAGCCGCGGCGCCGGCAGTTGGTCGCGCGATGAGCGAGCAGGGCACCGATACGGCGACCGAGACCTTCGTCGCCTACCGCAACCTGCTCTTCACCGTCGCGTACGAGATGCTCGGATCGGCGGCCGACGCCGAGGACGTCCTGCAGGAGACCTGGCTGCGGTGGGTCAAGGTCGACCTGGGGCAGGTGCGCGACCAGCGCGCCTATCTGGTACGGATCACGACCCGGCAGTCACTCAACCGGCTGCGCTCGATGAAGCGCCGCAAGGAGGCGTACGTCGGCCCCTGGCTGCCCGAACCGCTGCTCACCGCGCCGGACGTGGCCGAGGACGTCGAGCTCGCCGAGAGTGTGTCGATGGCGCTCATGCTCGTCCTGGAAACGCTGTCGCCGACCGAGCGCGCCGTGTTCGTGCTGCGCGAGGCCTTCGACGTCGGCTACGACGAGATCGCGGCCGCCGTCGGCAAGAGCCCCGCGGCCGTACGCCAGATCGCCCACCGCGCCCGCCAGCATGTCAATGCCCGCCACCCCCGCCAGGTGGTCCCGGCCGCCGAGAGCCGCGCGGCCGTGGAGTCGCTGCGGCGCGCGATCGAGACCGGGGACCCGCAGTGCCTGCTCGACGTGCTCGCCCCGCACGTGGTGCTGGTCAGCGACGGCGGCGGCGTCAAGCATGCCGCGCTGCGGCCGGTCACCGGCGCCGAGAAGCTCGTCCGCTTCTTCGCCGGCGGCCTCGGCAAGGCCGTGGGCACGCTCACCGGCGAGCCCACCGTGGTCAACGGGACCCCGGCGCTGCTGGTACGCCTGGACGGCGAGCTCGACGGCATCATGGCGATCCGGGTCGAGGACGCCCGCATCACCGGGCTCTACTACGTCCGCAACCCGGAGAAGCTGACCCGCGTCGCATCCGAGACCGCGCTCACCCGGCGATGAGCAGCACCACCGCCCGGCGGCGTGACGCCGGGCTCCTCACCCTGGCCGTTCTCCTGGCCGCCGCGTTCACGCGGGATCGCGCAGTGAGGTCGGGGAGAGCAGGGCGCCGGTGATGGTCTCGGGCAGCCGCCGGGCCACCCCGGCGAGCAGGTCGGCGACCTGCACCCGCGGATCGTCGCGGGAGTCGACCATCACCAGCCCGGCCAGCGGCGATGCCCCGCTGTCGGGGGCCAGCACCTGCCGGAGGCGGGTCAACCGGTCGGCGGTGAGGGCGCTCTGCTCGTCGTGGGTCACCAGCACCTGCCGCCGTCCGCCGCTCCAGAACAGGACCGTTTCCGCCAGCGCCGGCAGCATCGGCTCCAGCGGCGGCGGGATCGACCGGTCGTCGTTGTCGAGCCTGCTCAGCACGGCCCGCACCGGGGCCGGGCCGAGCCCGTTGAGGACGGCTTCGGCCGGTGCGCCCAGCCCGTGCCGGACCAGCGCGTCCCGGGCCTGGAAGAACTGCTCCACGCCGCGGCGACCCGGGCGCCGCCGTTTGATCCGGACCAGCTCGACGAAGGCCGCCAGGAAGACACCCCAGTCGCTGCCGGCCGAGCGCCCGGCCCGGTACAGCTCCCGAGCGGCCGGACGGTGGTCCTGGGTCAGGCGGGTGCCGGCCGCGTAGGACGGCTCGGTCAGCAGCAGGTCGACCACCCGGGTGACCAGGAAGAACTCCTTGTCGACCAGATGGACGTGCGCGCGGCCGGCCAGCGCCGCCAGGAACCACTGCAGCGCGTCACCGGCGCCCGGGCCGCGCAGAAACTGCCCAGCTTTCCCATCCGACCGCCCCGCCACCGCCCTTGAGAAGACTGAAGACTTCAACTCGTGCGGCGAGAACCGGAACCCGGACCGCAGCGCGGTGATCAGCCCGACCGCCTCGTCGGCGCTCAGGTCGACGCTCGCATGCGTGATCACCGGGGCGGACGAATGGAGCAGATTGGTGCCCGAGAAGCCGGACTCGTCGCAGGCGATCTCCACCACGGCGCCGGTCACCGCGCCCACCGGCGGCAGCCCGCCCTGCAGCGGCGATCTCACCCCGGATTCCCCAGCATGGCGACCATGGTCACCCGTGCGCCCTCATCGAACAACTCCATTACGCGGGGAAGGCATGCGAGCCGAATACCAAAAGTCGCAATGCCGACCTGAGGCCCGGGACCCGGCGGCGCCGTGGATACGCTCGAATCCGCTGTCCGCCGGCGGGACGCGGGTCCATTCGCGACCGCGGTTGGTGCGGGTATTTCGGGCGCTCCGGAAAGAGACCTCATGGGAATCGTGAAATGCGCATCGGCATTCCGTTGCCGGGTGGCGCGATGAACCCCCGACCGGCCCCGAACCACGTCGTCGACGTCGCCGTCGTCGGCGCGCGCGTCGCCGGATCGGCGCTGGCGGCCCGGCTCGCCACGGCCGGCCTGTCGGTCGCGCTCTTCGACCGCGCCGCGCCGCAGCAGCCGACCCTGTCCACGCACATCCTGCACGGCACCGAGGACCTGCGGATCGAGGGTGTCTACGGCGAGTTGCTGGCCGCCGGCGTCCCCGAGCTGCGCGAGGTGCGGGTCCGCATCGAGGACATCGAGCTGCCGCTGCGGCACGACGACGCCCCGGGCATGTGCCCGCCCCGCGAGATCCTCGACCAGATCCTGCTCGACCGGGCCGGCGCCGCCGGCGCCAAGGCCTTCATCGGCACCCCGGTGGTGGGGCTGCTGGACGGCGACCGGGCGCGGGTGGGCGGCGTCGTCGTCCAGGCCCCGGACTCCTCGGTCAGCGAGGTGCGCGCCCGGCTGGTCGTCGGCGCGGACGGCCGCAACTCCTCGGTGGCGCGCTGGGTGGGCGCCCGTGAATACCTGTCCAGCCGCAGCGAGCGCGCGCTGGTGTGGCGCTACTTCCGCGGCAAACAGCTGCCGCCGGTCCTGCACTGGCACCGCCGCGGTGAGCACATCGTCTCGATCCTGCCCACCGGGGCGGGCGAGTTCGTCCTCATCGCGCAGCCCCCCGACCGGGCCCAGGCCGAGCTGGCCGACCCGGATCCGGGCACGCTGGTGCGGCACGCCGAACGGGTGAGCCCGCGGATCGCCGAGCTGGCGCGCGGCGCCGAGCCGGCCGGGCCGCCGCGCCGCATCGTCCGCTATCCGTGCTACTTCCGCCAGCCGTACGGGCCCGGCTGGGCGCTCGTCGGTGACGCCGGGCACGGCAAGGACGCCACCCTGGGACAGGGCATCAACGACGCGTTGCGCAACGCGCGGCTGCTGGCCGCGGCGCTGGTGGAGTCCTGGCCCGACGTCGACGCGCTCGACGGCGGCCTGCGGCGCTGGGCCCGCGACCGCGACCGGATGGAGCTGGCCAACTACTGGTACGGCCAGGACCTCGGCCGGGCCGTGCCGGTCACCGCGATGGAACGCGCGATCCTGCTCGGCATCCAGCGCAGCCCGGCGGCGTGCCGCAGGCTCGACGACGTCATGGCCGACCGGCTGGCGGCCGACCGGCTGCTGACCCCCAGCCGGCTGCTGGCCGCGGGTGCGCGCCGGATCCGGGCCGGCGAGGCGCCGTGGACCGTCGCCGGCGACGCGGGCGAGCTGGTGAGCCTGGCCTGGCGGCGCCGCCGGGCCGCGGCGCGCCAGGACCCGACGGCCCCGGCGATCCGGTAGCGGGAGGATCCCATGAGCCAGCACACGACGATGAGTCCCGCGGCCGCCCTCGACGTCCTGCGGCGACACGCGCACCACCCCAGCGCCGCGCTGGCCCTCAACCGCGACACGGAGCACTTCGCGGTCGCCGGCATCGACGGCGTCATCGCCTACCGCAGCGCCGGTCGCCGCCACGCGATCCAGCTCGGCGGCGCCTACGCCGCCCCCGACGACCAGCCGCGCCTGCTGCGCGCCTTCCACCGCTGGGCGCGGGCGGAGGGCCGCCGGCTGGGTGCCGTCCAGCTGCTCGGTCCGGACCTGCCGGCGTACGCGGCACTGGGCTACCGGCTCGGCCAGCTCGGCGCGTCGTTCTCCATCGAGCTCGACGGCTTCACCACCAGCGGGCGGAAGTTCGAGAAGATCCGCAACAAGCTGGCCCGGGCGCGGCGGGCGGGCGTCACCGTGGCGGAGGCCGGCCCGGAGCTCCCGTACGACGAGCGGCTCGCCGCGAAGCTGGACGGGCTGGACGCGCGGTGGTTGGGCGGCAAGGGCCGGCACACCAAGCAGATCGAGTTCATGGTCGGCGAGCGCGACCGTCCCGGCGAGACGTTGCGGCGGCTGTTCGTCGCGGTGCACGACGACGAGCCGGTGGCGTACGTGTCGTACGCCCCGGTCTTCGGCCGTCAGGCCGGCTGGCTGTACGACCTGACCCGGCGCGATCCGCGGTGCCCGCCGGGGGTCGTCGAGCTGATGTTCGTCGAGGCGCTGCGGCGCTTCCAGGGCGAGGGCACGGCCTGGCTGCATCTGGGGCTCACCCCGTTCTGCCGGATCTCGGCGGCGCACCGCCCGCCGGCGGGCGGGCACCGGGGGATCGACCGGCTGGTCGGGCTCATCGCCGAGCACGGCGACCGGATCTACCCGGCACGCAGCCAGATGGAGTTCAAGACCAAGTGGCAGCCGGGCCACGTCGAGCCCGAGTACGTCGGCTTCCACCCGGGCGTCTCCGCGTCGGCGGTGTGGCGCCTGCTGCGCCTGACCCGAACCGTCTGAACCAGCGCCGTCAGCCTTCGCCCGGCGGCGCCACGGCGGCGCCCGCCACCAGGTCGCCGTCGAAATGCACCAGCGGGGCTCCGGTTCCGCACCGCACGGTGTGGACCTCGGCCAGCACGATGACGTGGTCACCGGCCGGGATCCGCCGGACCACCCGGCACTCCAGCCAGCCGAGGGCGCCGGCGAGCAGCGGCGCCGCGCTGTAGGCCCCGGGCCGCCAGGCCCAGCCGTCGAACTGTGCCGGGCCCTGCGCCCGCCGGGGGTCGGCGAAGTGCCGGGCCAGCGCACGCTGGTGCGCCGCGAGGATGGTGACCGCGAAACGGCGCCCGTCGGGCAGCTCGCGCAGCGACGAGCTGTCCACGTTCAGGCAGACCGATACCAGCAGCGGTTCCAGGGAGACCGAGGTGAAGCTGCTGACGGTGCAGCCGTGCGGCCCGGCGACCGTCAGCACCGTGACGCCGGTCGCGAAGCGCCCGGCGACCTGCCGGTAGGCGTACGGCGACGGCCGGGTGACCGCGGGCATCATGGCCGGCCTCCGCGCGCATGAGCCCCGGCGGGGGAGAACGGGCGGGTGCCGGGCCGCGCGACCGCGGCGCGGTCGGCGATGGCCAAACCGCGCAGGTACGCCGCGAGCAGCGGGCCGCCGAGCCGCCCCGACGGCATCCAGCCCGACCGGCCGCGTTGCCACGGCAGTTCCTCCTCGGCCGCGGCCCGGGCGCCCGGGTCCGCCAGGCTCGGCGCCAGGCTTTCGGCGGTGAGCGCCGACAGCGCCAGCCCGTGCCCGCACCAGGCCCCGGCGAACCACACCCCCGGTTCGCCGGGCACCGGCCCGACGATCGGCAGCCGGTCGAAGGTGGCGGCCGTGATGCCGGACCAGAAGTCGGTGACCTCGACGCCGGCCAGGACCGGGAAGACCGCCGCGAGTTCGCGCCCGAGCCGCGAGCGGACCGCGGCCACGCCGCGGGCGGACGCCCGGTCGTCGAGCAGTGCCGGCCCGCCGCCGAAGAGCAGCCGCCCCCGCGCGGTGAGCCGGACATAGTTGAAGAAGTTGCGACTGTCGATGAAGGTGCCGCGCCCGTTCCAGCCGGTGCAGGCGAGCAGGCCCGGCGGCACGACCTCGGTACGCAGCACGTGGGTCCGCACGGTCGCCACGTTGCCGCGGAACAGGTTCAGCGCGGGGGTGAAGCCGTCGGTGGCCAGCGCCACCCGGCGCGCGCGGACGAGGTGGCCGCCGGCCGTCAGCGTGGCCGGATCACCGCCGGCGACGGCGGTCACCGCGGTGCGCTCGGCGATGCGGACACCGGCATCGAGCAGGGCCCGTTTCAGCTCCTGGCACAGCAGCCAGGGATTGACCATCGCGACGTCCGGATAGCACAGCGCGCCGTGGTAGCGGTCGGTGCCCAGCCGCTGCGCGGTGCGCGCCCGGCTCAGGTAGCCGACGTCGAAGCCGAGCAGGTCCCGCAGCGTCTCCGCGCGCCGGCGCAGCCGGGCGGCGTGCGCCGGGGTGCTCGCGGTGATCAGCTGGTACGTCTGGGTCAGCTCGCAGTCGCCGGGCAGCGCGCCGGCCAGCCGGCGCAGGGCGGCGATGCCCCGCAGCGAGGCGTCGAACATCCGCCGGGTCACGTCCGGGCCGTACCGGCGCAGCTGCCCGGTGACCGGCCCGCCGACGCCGGGCCCGCAGATGCCGGTGCTGCGCCCGCTGGCGCCGTCGCCGGCCCGGCCCGCCTCCAGGACCAGGATGGAGTCCGGCGGCAGGTGCCGGGCGAGGTGGAACGCCAGGGCCAGGCCCGCCAGTCCGGCGCCGACCACGACCACGTCCGCCTCGGTGTCGGCGTCGAGCGCCGGCTGCTCGTCGAGCGCCGGATCGTCCCGCTGCCAGCCGCTGGGACCGGTGGCCGCGGTCATCGGGCACGCACCCGCTGCCGGGCCTCGACGGCCGGGCCGGGGCGCGCGGCGAGCTCGCGCAGGAGCCGCTCGAAGGCCGGCAGCCGGCGCGGTTCGAAGGGGACCCCGAACGGTTTGAGCTGGTTGCCGAAGACCGCGCGGTCGATGAACAGGTGGATCGGCACCGCCAGCAGCGCCCACTCGGGACGGATCAGCCAGGCCCACAGCGCCACGACCGCGCCCGCTGTCAGCAGCGAATGCATGCTGTTGTACAGCACGTAGTACACCCGCGAGATGCGGTGGTCGGGACTGCGCCGGTACGCGATCGCGCCCGGGAGGTAGCCGATGAGATCGATGTAGGCGAACAGCCCGATCGCCGGCAGCCAGCGGATGTCGGACCAGTGCGCGAGGAACAGCCCGGTGGCCAGGGCGAGCGCCGCGCCGTACTCGGCCCGGTGCAGTCGTGCGGTGGTCGGGGTGTCAAACGTGTTCCGCTGGTCCATGGTGGGCTCCGATGAGAACGGGTGAGCGGGGAAACTCCGCCCCGGCGAACAATCCGCGCAGGATGAGCTGGATGGTCTCGGTCAGCACCCGCTCGGCGACCGGGTCGACGATGCTGGCCAGGCTGGGCACCCCGAAGTCGAAGTCGGCCGCGAAGACCAGCTCCACCCCGTCGTCGCGCTGCCGGAGCACCCACGAGCCGGTGAACTCGTCGAAGTCGCCCTCGGTGGTCTCGAAGTCGATCGTCAGCGCGTCGCGGCGCAGGTGGTCGACCTCGGTCCAGGACAGGATGCCGTTGCGGAAGTACACCTCCCAGCTGCTGACCATCGGCAGGTCCCCGGGGGCGGAGCGGATCGTGACCGACCGCACCACGTCGACCAGGGCGGGATACCGCTGGAAGTCGACCAGGGTGTCGAACGCGGCCGGGGCGTCCGCGGCCGGCAGGAGAGCGTGAACTTCGACGTGGCGCATGTCAGTGGGTCCCTACGTGGTCGGCGGTCGGATAGCGGCGGGCCAGTGCCCGCAGCGCGGAGGCGAAGGCGGAGACCAGCAGGTCGGCCTCGGCGGTGGTCAGCACCGCTGGCGGGGTGAGCCGCAGCACGGCGGCGGCGTTCAGGGAGTGGTTGACGATCACGCCGCGGCCGATCAGCTCGATGAGCGTCTCCCCGGCCAGGCCGGGATGGGCGAACTCCAGCGCGATCAGCAGCCCGACGCCGCGCGTCTCGCGTACCAGATGGGGGTAGGGCTCGGCCGCCGCGCGCAGCCGGCGCAGCAGGCCGGCACCGATCGAGGCCGCCCGGCCGACGAGGTCGTCGTCGCGGATCGCAGCGATCGCCGCGCTCGCGGCGGCCATCGCGATCGGCGCGGCGGCGAACGTCGAGGTGTGCAGGAACGGGTCCCGGTCGAAGGCCCGGAAGGCCTCGCCGGTGGCCACCGCGGCGGACACCGGCACGACACCGCCGGACAGGGCCTTGCCGACCAGCAGGACGTCCGGGGTCACCGCCTCGCGGTCGGCGCCCCACCAGTGACCGAGCCGGCCCAGCCCGGTGAGGACCTCGTCGAGGACGAGGAAGGCGCCGTGCTCCCGGCACAGCCGCGCCACGTCGGCGAGGTAGCCGGCCGGCGGGATGACGACGCCGGCCTCACCCTGGACCGGCTCGACGATCACGCACGCCGGCGGGCCGTTCGACAGCGCGGCCTCGAGCGCCGCGGCGTCGCCGTACCGGATATGGCAGACGCCGGGCAGCAGCGGCCGGAACGGCTCCTGAAACAGGTCGCTCGCGGTGACCGACAGCGCGCCCATGGTCTTGCCGTGGTATCCGCGGACGGTCGAGATCAGTCGCGCCCGACCCTGGGTGCGGGCCATCTTGATCGCGGCCTCGGTCGCCTCCGCGCCGGAGCCGGCGAAGTGCACCCGCTGCAGGCCCGGCGGGCAGACGGCGACCAGTGCCGCCGCCGCCCGCGCCGCCTGCGGCTCCAGGAACAACCGGGAGGCGAGCGGATGGGTACGGATCTGCTCGATCACCGCCGCCTCGATGGCGGGATGCCGCGCACCGTGCAGGAAGACGCCGTAGCCGCCGGCGTTGAGGAAGCGCCCGCCGTCGGCGGTGTGTATCCACGCGCCCGCGGAGGAGACCTCCACCTGCCCGCCGAACATCTCGCCCAGTTTCGCGCGCCCCCGGGACAGGTGCCGGCGGCAGAGGTCGGCCGTGTCCTCGACCATGGTTTCCGAGGTCATGACGGGTCAGCCGATGACGAGCGGTCGGCCGGCGAACCAGTCCGCGAGCCCGGCGGCGACGCTGGTCCGCGACGGCGGGTGGAAGGCGATCGCGTGCGAGGCGGCGGCCAGATAGCCGACCTCCGACGACGAGACGAACGCCATGCCGCCGAGCAACTCGACCGCGCCCCGCACGGCGTGCGCGATGGCGTCGGCGGCGGCGAACCGGACCACCAGCGCCCGGCCCAGCGCGTCCTGGCCGCCGTCGCCGTCGTCGAGGGCGCGGGCGGCGCCGTCGAGCATCAGCGCGGCCCCCTCGACCGTGGTGGCCAGGGCGGCGCGCTCGGTGACCGGGCCGCGGCCGCGCTGCAGCGCCCGCTCCACCAGGGCGGCGGCGACTCCCAGGTAGCACGCGGTCACCAGCAGCTCGAACCAGACGAAGCCGATCGTCTGCAGGTCGTCGAGCCGGCCGTCGAGCCCGATCTCCGGGTAGACGATCAGGTCCGGATGGACCTCCACGTCGTCCAGGATCACCGCGTCCGACTCGGCACCCGCCAGCACCCACGACCCCCAGAACGGCTCCACCCGCAGCCCTTCGGACGCGGCGGGGATGAGCGCGACACCGAGCCGGCTCACGCCGTCGTCGCCGGGCATCGCGATGCTCGCGGTCAGCAGATCCATCGAACGCGACAGGCTGCACGGCCGCTTGGCGCCGCTGACCAGCAACCGCTCGCCGTCGCGGCGGGCCTTCATGGTGGGCACCAGGATGCCCTGGCCCGGATTGCCCTCGGCGAAGCCGGACGCCATCAGCCGCCCGTCGACGGCGACCCCTTCGAGCAGCATCCACTCGAAGCCGCTGCTCGACGCGGCGAGCGCGACCAGGCTCGCCACCGAGAACTGGTGCATGGTGGCGGCGATGGCCAGCGACGGCGAACCCGCCGCGAGCGCCCGGGTGATCCGGACCGCCTCCACCGCGGTCGCGCCCGCGCCGTGGTGCACCTTCGGCACCAGCAGGCCGGCGCCGCCGGCCGCCCGGAACAGCTCGATGCCCCGGCTGCCCGGCCGCTCCAGCTCCAGCAGCGGGATCTCGGCGAGCTGCTTGGTCAGGCCGGGCAGGAACCGGTCGCAGGTCTCGCGTTCCCGATCGAGAAAGCTCATGCTGTGCCTGCCTTTCGCCTGCCCTCGTGGCCCTCGCCTGCGACGCTGCTGGTCGGTGCGGCCGAGTGCCGCTCGGTGTGCTCGCTCACGCCGCCACCTCGACCGCTGCGCCGTCGCGTTCGGTGCGCCAGGCCGAGGCCAGCGCGGCGTGCCGGGGGTGGACGCCCTGGCCGATGCTGATTCCCTGCAGGTGCGAGGTGCGCAGCATCGGGTAGTTGCTCTCGCCGAACGGCCCGCCGGTCAGCCCGCCGCCGCCGTGCGTGGCGAGGTAGGAGACGAAACCGATGTGCGAATCGTTGATCTTGAGCAGCCCGCCGTTGTGGACCCGGCTGACGAACTGCTCGATGGTGTCCGGCCCGCTGGTCCACACCGAGTTGCGCAGGCCGTACGCGTTCGCGTTGAGAAACGCGATGACCTCGTCGAGCAGCGGCGCGTCGGGCGCGGCCGCGGGCACGACCACCGGCAGCAGCGGGAAGAACGTCTCGCGCGCCACGGCCCACAGGTCGCGGGCGCCGGCCAGGCCGTCCACCCGCAGCACCGTCGGTTCGAGGAACAGGCCGGTCTCGGAGACCTGGCCGTCGATCTCCATCCGGTGCCCGCCGGTGAGCACCCGGCCGCCGGATTCGACCGCCTGGGACAGGTACTGGAAGAAGGTGTCGGTCTTGAGCACCGGTGACAGCAGGACGTCGGGATCCTCCGGGTAGCCGGGACGGATCTTGCCGACCAGCCGGATCAGCCGTTCGAGCAGCTGGTCGGCGATATCGGGATGCGCGATCACGTAGTTGGGGACCATGCAGATCTGCCCGGAGCCGAAGAAGCACTCGGTGAGCGCCTCGGCCGCGCGATCCAGGTCGGCGTCGTGCCACACCACGCAACCGTCGTTGCCGGCCAGTTCGAGGATCGGCTTCTTGCCGCGGCGCACCGCCTCCTCGCCCAGCGGAATCCCGACCTCGCTGCTGCCGAAGATGAACAGGTCGTCGACCAGTGGGCTCTCCAGCCATTGCTGCAGGATGTTCCGCGGGTGGCCGCACACGATGTTCAGCGTTCCGGGCGGGGCGCCCACCTCGTCGAGGATCGGGGCGACAAGCTCCCGCAGCATGTACATCACGCCGTACGGTGTGCTGCGCGGCGCCTTGATGACCAGGGCGTTGCCGGCGGCGAGCGCGGCGACGCCGAGCAGCGAGTTGACGGCGGCGGCGTTCTGCGGCGGGCTGAGCGCCACCACCCCGTCGGGCTTGCGCACCAGCAGCATCCGGCGGCGCTCGTCGCCGTACTCGCGGTGCATCTGCTCCTCGCACCAGCCGACGGTCTCCGGGCTGGTGCCGTGCAGGACTCCGGCGATCTCCCATTCGGCCAGGGTCCGCGGATGTCCCTCGTCGACCAGGACCGAGACCAGCGTGTCGTGCTGACGCCGGACCGCCTCGTGCAGGCGGTGCATCACGCTGACCCGTACGGCCAGCGGGAACGCGCCCCACACCGGGGCCGCGTCGGCCGCCGCCCGCAACGCCTGCTGGACGACGTCGGCGTCGGCCACCGCGCAGCGGGCGACGATGCCCGGGTGGTCGGCGCCGTCGTCGCGCCGGCCCTGTTCCAGCTGGCGCTTGAGCGTCAGGTGCGGCAGGACGTCGTCGAGCATGGCCGACGCCCGCACGCAGTAAACCCACTTGTCCGACGGCACGTCCCGGCCGGCGACATAGGAGCCATATGAACGCATACTGAAGCCCTTCGGAGCTGCCCATTGGCGGCGAACGGGCTGATCGAACCCGTTCACTCGGTGCTCCCGAGCGTAGGAGCGGACCATTCCGGCGCCAATTGAAAGGACGACAGAGATTAATGCCGACAATGCGTATCATGCGGTCGACCGGGCCGCCTCCCGTGATCGAGGAAAGCGCCCATTAATCCAGCCACCTCGATGATTCGGAAGGGCGAAGAATGGATACCGATGCCGGCTCGACCGCGACGGCGCCCCGGCGATGGCTGCGCCTCGCGCTGGCGGTGCTCGCGGTCGAGATGTTCGTGATCGGCGTGCCCGCGGCGGTCGCCCCCGACTGGTTCTTCCGCCGCTTCCCCTTCGGGCGCGGCTGGGTCGCCTCCACCGGTGCCTACAACGAGCATTCGATGCTGGACCTGGGCTACGTCTACGTCGCCTTCGGCATCGTGCTGGCCTGGGCGGCGGTCCGCCTGGGCCGCGAGCTGACCCGCGCCGCGCTGGTCGCCGCGCTCGTGGCGAACGTGCCCCACCTGATCTTCCATCTGGGCCACACCCGGGCGCTGCCGCTCGCCGACGACGTCGCGCAGAGCCTGCTGCTGGCGCTGCCGACAGCGGTCAATCTCGCCGCGCTGCTGCTGACGCTGCGCCGTCCCGAGGCGGGCCGGTCACCCACCTGACAGCGCGTCGCCGGCCGGGCCCCCGTCGCCGGCTGCGGAGGCGGGTGGCGCCCCGATCGCCGGCGGTCCGGTCGGGCAGCCCTACGGTCCGACGACGACGTTCGCGAGGGGCTTGCCCGCCGCATACCGCCGGACCTGGTCGACCAGCAGCCGGCGGGCCCGGGGCGCCAGCGCGGCGGTCAGGCCGCCGGCGTGCGGGCTGATCAGGACGTTCGGCGCGGACCACAGCGGGTGGCCGGCGGGCAGCGGCTCGGGCTCGGTGACGTCCAGGGCGGCGTGCAGCCGGCCCGCGCCGAGCTCGGCGAGCAGCGCCTCGGTGTCCACCACCCGGCCCCGGGACACGTTCACCAGCAGGGCGCCGTCGGCCATCCAGGCGAGGAAGGCCTTGTCCACCAGGCCCTCGGTCTCCGGGGTCAGCGCGGTGGCCAGGATGACGACATCCGCGTGCGGCAGGACCTCCGGGAGCTCCGAGATCGGATGCACGCCGGGGCGGGCGTTGCGGGCCACCCGGCTGATCTCCACCTCGAACCCGGCCAGCCGGCGCTCGATCGCGGCGCCGATCGAGCCGTACCCGACGATCAGCACCCGGGCGTCGGCCAGCCCGGCCGACCAGCCCGAGGACCAGCGGCCCTCGGCCCCCGCCCGGACGAAGTCCGGCAGGCGGCGCCGGGCGGCCAGGACGAGCGCCACGGCCAGCTCGGCGGTGGCCGCGTCGTGCACGCCCCGGCCGTTGGCCAGGGTCAGGCCGGGCCGCAGGTACGGCAGGACGTGGTCGTAGCCGGCGGTCACGGTCTGCACCACGGCGAGCCGGGGCATCCGAGCGATCGGCTCGCAGAAGCGGGGATCGCTGATCCCGTACGGGACCGCGTAGAACTCGACGGCGTCCAGGTCTTCGGGCACGGGCCGAGTGCCGTCGTAGAGCCCGACCTCCAGATCACCGAGCTCGGCCAGTGCGTCGCGGTGAGGAATCAGGAAGCGCACAGCCACAATCATGCTGTGTCCCGCGACCGGGCAGCACCTCGGCCGGCGGCCAATCGGGGTGAGGTCGGCGACACCGACGACGTTGATCGATGGGAGTGATGGGGATGTCGTTGCCTTGCGACAGCCACGTGCACAGCGAGTGGTCCTGGGACACGCCGGTAGGCGACATGGCACAGTCCTGTGCTCGCGCCGTGGAGATCGGGCTGCCGGCGATCGCCTTCACCGAGCACCTGGATCACACCGTGTGGCGGGTCACGGTGGAGGGTCAGCACGTCGCGGACCGCCTCGCCGAGATCGCCGACCCGGACGGAACACTGACGCCACCCGCGTTCGACGCCGCCGGCTACCTGGACGCGATCGAACGCTGCCGGGAACGATTCCCGCGGCTGCGCATCCTGAGCAGGCTCGAAATGGGCGAACCGCACCGGCACGCCGGGCAATGCGCGGAGATCCTCGCGGCGGGCCGCTTCGACCGGGTGCTCGGCTCCCTGCACACCCTTCCCGACCAGGGCACCTTCGCGGAGCCGTGGGGCATCTACCCGCACCGGGACGCGCCCGGGGTCGTGCGCGAATACCTGGCCGGCGTGGCCACGATGATGGCGACCAGCGGCATGTTCGCCGTGCTGGCGCACATCGACTATCCGATCCGCTCCTGGCCGGCGGAGCAGGCGGGACCCTTCGACCCCACGGCGTTCGAAGAGGACTTCCGCCACGCGTTGCGGGCCACCGCGCGATCCGGCCGGGCACTGGAGATCAACACCCGGCTGCCCCTGCACGCGACCATCCTGGCCTGGTGGCACGAGGAAGGCGGCGACGCTGTCACCTTCGGCAGCGACGCCCACCGGCCCCTGGACGTCGCCCACGGCTTCGCCGAGGCCGCACAGCTGGCCGAGGCGTACGGCTTCCGCCCCGGCAAGAACCCGTACGACCTGTGGGGCCGAGTCAATTGACATCCGGCTGCCGTTCTCAGGCGCTGTCATGCCCTCGGCGCCGCGAGCACGCGCCAGAGAAGCGATACGGCCAGCAGGGACGCCGCGCCCGCCGCGCCGACGACCAGGCCGGGCGCTGACACCTCGCCCAACGCCCCGCCGCCGGCCGCGAACAGCCCCTGCGAGGTCATGGTCCCGGTCAGCGCCAGCCCGAAGGCCTGGCCTCGGTGCGCCTCCGGCACCGCGGCCAGGAAGCGCCGGGCCAGCCCCAACTGGTACGCGACCCCGAACCCGGAAACGGCGAGCAGCAGCGCCGCGGTGACCGGCCCGGGCGAGAACACGAACCCGAGCAGCGGCGCGCCGAGCAGCAGTGCCAGCGGCCCGGCCAGCCGTTCCCTACGCTCCGGGGTGACCAGCCGGCCGATCGCGAGGTCGCCGGTGAGCATGCCGAGCGCCACGGCGGTGAACAGCAACCCGGCCGAGTCCGGCATGCCGACCTCGACGGCGTACGGCACGAGCACGCCCTCGGCGCCGACCATGAGCGCGGGCGGCAGCCACTGGGCCAGCAGCAGCGAACGGATCGCCGGCCGGCGCAGCAGGTCGCGGTTGACGCGCCAGGTCTCGCGGACGGCGTACCCCGTGGCCGTGCGGCGGCGCGGCTGCTCGGCCAGCCGCAGGCGCAGCAGCGCGGCGGACAGCAGGCAGCTCGCCACGGTGATCCAGAGCGCGCCGTACGGGCCGAGCGCCGCGATCAGCACCCCGCCCACGGCGAAGCCGAGCACCTGGGTGCCGCCGGCGGTCATGGAGAACACGGCCCGGCCGAGGACGTACCGGTCGCCGTCGAGCAGTTCGGGCAGCAGCGCGCTGCGCGCCGCGGAGGCGACCGCGCTGGGGATGCCGGTGACGAACACCAGCACCAGCATCGCGGTGGGGGAGAGCAGCCCGGCGGCGAGCACGGCGGCGACCGCCGCGCGGACCAGGTCGTAGCCGACCATCACGGCCCGTGGCGGCCACCGGTCGGCGTACGCCAGCAGCAGGGTGCCGCCGAGGGCGTAGGGCAGGAAGCCGGCGACGTAGGCCAGCGCGGCCAGCAGGGGCGAGCCGGTGCCGGCGTAGACGGTCACCGACAGCGCGAGCATCTTCACCGTCTCACCGCCGAGGAAGAGCGTGTAGCCGGTGAACAGCACGCGGAACTGGCCTACCGCGAACACCTCGCGATAGGTGGCCCGCGCCGGTGCGCCCTGGGGTGTCGTCATGCGGGCCAGTCTCGGTGCGGTGCCGGCGGAGACGTTAAGCTTTCGCGTGGAGGCGAAAGATGCTTGCCATCGGAGTCGGGCCGGTCGACGTGGCGCACACCCGCTACGCGATCTCACCGCTGGGTGAGGCGATGAACGCGCTGCGGGTCGCGGCGGGCAAGCAGCCGGCCGGGGTCCTGCGGCCCTGGGCGCAGCGCATCGCGCCGCGGTACGCACGGCTGCTCGGCGAGACGCCTGCGGTCGGGGCGCTGACCACGCTGTTCCGCCGCGGCGGTTACAACGCCGACTTCATCCATCCGCCGCCCTCGGGCACCGGCGACGACTTCGCCGTCGAGCTCGCCGCGGTGCGGGCGACCCCGCTGCGCCAGGTTCGGGCGGAGATCGCCCGCAACCTGGTCGGGCTGCGTACGCCGCCGCGCCACGTCCAGCGGATCCTGGCCGCCCCGGACGTGCTCACCCGGCTTTCCGACGCGATCGAGGCGACCTGGCACGCGCTGGTCGAGCCCGACTGGCCGCGGCTGCGCACGGTGCTGGAGCGCGACCTGGTGCACCGCGCCGGGCATCTCGCCATGTACGGCTGGGCCGCGGCGCTGTCCGACCTGGATCCGCGGGTGGGCTGGCGCTCCGAGGGGGCCGACGGGGTGATCGAGGTGCGCACCGGCTCCCGGCACCAGTGGGAGCGGCACCGGCTGGGCGGCCAGGGACTACTGCTGATGCCGACCGTCTTCGGCAGCCTCATCAGCTACGTCGAGCCGCCCTGGCCGTACGCCCTGGTGTATCCGGCGCGCGGCGTCGCGGATCTGCTCGGCCCGCCGCCCGCGCAGGGCGGTGCGGCGGCGCTGGCGCGGCTGGTCGGCCCGCACCGCGCGCAGGTGCTGCGGGCGCTCGCGGTGCCGGCGACGACCACCCAGTTGGTCCGCCAGCTGGGTCTCAGCCTGGGCGCGGTCGGTGGCCACCTGGCCGTGCTGCGCGAGTCCGGCCTGGTCACGCGGACGCGGACCGGTCGGTCCGTGCGCTACGAGCGCACCGCGCTGGGCGGGACCCTGGCCGGCGACTGAGCGCGGCCACCGGATCGGCCCGGTAATCGGCTGGACGGGATGACGGGCGGGCTTGTAACTTGCAGCTGACCGCGACACCGCCCGAGGAGGTGAGACCCATGAAAGCTGTATCGATGTGGGCGCTCCCCCTTCCCGTCACGGCCGGGCGATTGACGTAGGTGTCGCCGGGAGCGCCTCGCCAATAGGCACTCCCGAAAGGCAATCACCTATGCACTCTCCGCGATTCACCGCCGAGCCGTCGCCGGACTCCGGCACCGATCGCGCGCCCCTCATGGTCGACGTGATCATCGCCGGATGCGGGCCGACCGGTGCGATGCTGGCCGCCGAGCTGCGGCTGCACGACGTACGGGTGCTCGTCCTGGAGAAGGAAACCGAGCCCGTGTCGTTGGTCCGCATAGTCGGTCTGCACATTCGCAGTATCGAGCTGATGGCGATGCGCGGCCTGCTGGAGCGCATGCACCACCACGGAAGACAGCGTCCGGCCGGCGGCTTCTTCGCCGCCATCAACAAACCCGCGCCCGAGGGCCTGGATTCCGCGCACGCCTATCTGCTGGGCATCCCGCAGCCGGTCATCGTGCACCTGCTCGAAGAACATGCGATCGAACTGGGCGCGCAGGTCCGGCGCGGTTGTGCGGTGGCCGATCTCAAGCAGGACGACGAGGGCGTGACCGTCGAGCTGGCCGACGGGGCACAGCTGCGTTCGCGCTATCTCGTCGGCTGTGACGGCGCGCGCAGCACGGTACGCAAACTGCTCGGCGTCGGCTTCCCCGGCGAGCCCGCACGGACCGAGACCCTGATGGGCGAGATGGAAGTGGGCGTGCCCCAGGAGGAGATCGCCGCCAAGATGACCGAAGTCCGCGAGGCCCCGCTGCGATGCTGGCTGCGGCCTTTCGGCGAGAAGGTATACAGCGTCCTGGTCCCCGCCGCGGGAGTCAGCGACCGTGCGGAACCGCCCACCCTCAAGGATTTCCAGCAACAGTTGCACACCATCTTCGGAACCGATTTCGGCGTGCACTCCCCGCGCTGGCTGTCCCGCTTCGGGGATGCCACCCGGCTCGCCGAACGCTATCGGGTCGGGCGGGTGCTGCTGGCCGGCGACGCGGCACACATCCATCCACCGGCCGGCGGACAGGGCCTCAATCTGGGTGTTCAGGACGCGTTCAACCTCGGCTGGAAACTGGCCGCACAGATCCGCGGCTGGGCGCCGGAAACACTGCTGGACACCTACCAGGCCGAACGCCGGCCGGTCGCCGCCGAGGTGCTGGACAACACCCGCGCCCAGACGGAACTCGGGTCCACCGAGCCGGGCCCGCAGGCCGTGCGCAGGCTGCTCTCCGAGCTGATGGACTTCGACGAGGTGAACCGCTATCTGATCGAGAAGATCACCGCGATCGGCATCCGCTACGACTTCGGCGCGGGGCCCGACCTGCTCGGCCGCCGGCTGCGCGACATCGAGGTGAGACAGGGCCGCCTCTACGGTCTGCTGCATCGCGGCCGCGGCCTGCTGCTGGACCGCACCGAACACCTGACCGTCGGCGGCTGGTCGGACCGGGTCGATCACCTCGCGGATCCCACCGCGGCGCTGGATGTTCCGTGCCTGCTGCTGCGCCCCGACGGCCACGTCGCCTGGATCGGCGACGACCAGCAGGACCTGGACGACCACCTCCGCCGCTGGTTCGGCAAGCCCGCCAACTGATCGCTGATCCCTGAGCGGGCCTCGATCGACGCCGGCCAGTCGTGCTGTCCGGTGTCGATCGAGGCCCGCGGCGAGCCTTGGTTACTGGGCGATCTGCCAGGTGCCGCTGCTGCGGAGCCGTGGCCAGACCCACTGGCCGCCCTCCTGCACCATCCCGGTGTTGTCGCTGAGCTGCTGCTGCAGCCCGACCAGGCCGGCGTTGACCTTCTCGGCGAAGGCCAGGGCGGTGGCGACCGCCGCGGTGAGGAACCCGAGGCAGGCCAGCGCGGTGGCGCCGGCGTCGACCGGCGCGGCGGGCGCGCCGAGAACCGACGCCAGCAGCCCGAACGCGACGATCATCCCGGCGATGAACGACACGATGGCGGCGACCACCGAGGTCCAGAACGCGATCGTGCCCCAGGCCAGGTCCTTGAGCGCGTTCTGCACCGCCTCGGCCATCGGCTTGACGGTGGCCAGGGCGCGGCCCTGCGCCTCGGCCGCGTCGCCGTACGCCGTCGCGGCTGAACCTGTCCACTTGTTGTCGGCGTCCATGCCGAAAGCCGTCGCCTCGGCCTGGACGTCGCTGACCGGCGCGCCGACGAGGGAGTCCCAGTAGCCACCGATCCGGAACAGCGCGGGCGCCGAACCCGGCTGGGCCAGGAACTTCTGCGTCTCGTCGAAGACCTTGTTGTAGGCGTCGAGGAACTTGTTCCAGGCGTAGACCATCCCGGCGCACACCGGCCCGGGTAGCCAGCGCATGACGTCGTTCATCTTGTCGGCGAACCTGTTCGCCTCCTGCTGCAGGTCGTCCATCGCCTCGTTGATCTCGTTCATGAGATCCTCGTAGAGGCCCTCGACGTAGCCCTGGTCCCGCGAGCTCAATTGCCCTCCATCGTCTGCTGTGTCCGGGTGGCCCCACGCTGGTCGGAGCGTTCGTAGTCCTCCCGGACCCGGATGAGCGTGTCGGCGATCTCGTGCATGGCCTCGGCGCCCTGGGTGAGCATCGAGACCATCAACTCCTGGACGTCGTTGTACTTCTTACCGACGTCGCATTCCATCGGGAGATAGCCGATCTCGAAGCCGGACAGTCCCAACGACCGCGCCTGCTGGGCGGCGCCCTGAAGGACCGTGGCGATCCCGACCCACTTGTAGACGTCCTTCTCGATCGCCTCGTAGGCCGCGGTGATCTGTTCCTTGTCCGGTGGCGGAGCCAAATCTCTGTCCTCCCGTCGGATGCGGTGGCTATTCGATGAGACCGAGGCGGCGGAACACGGCCGCGGGATCGGCGACGGCCGCCCGGGCGGCGGCGAGCGCCGGCATCGTGGCCAAAGCGGCGGCCGACTGCTGGGCGACCACCGCGTACGCCTGGTGCGCGGCGGCACCCACCGCGTCGGCCAGGGCCTGCCCGGTCGGTTGCTCGTTGAGCCAGCGACGGTTGAACTCGACCTCCGTGATCCGTCCGCCGACCACGGTCACCGTGACCCGCCCGCCCGGACCGCGGCCGACGATCTCCCGGCTGGCCTGCTCCTGCACCGCCGTCCTCAACTGCCGCAACTCGGCGCGGGCCTGCCGCAGCGCGTCCAGGGCGCGCCGGAGCTCATCGACCTGCTCGTCCCAGCCCGGCGGCTTGCGCCGGCCCGGACCGGCGCCGCGCAACGGATCCGGCGCCGGGGCCGCCGGGACGTCGGAACTCGCCCGGGCCTCGGTGCGCTGGGCCCACGCCGACATCCGGTCGTCGCAGGCCGCGTCGTACGCGCTGCGCACGGCCACCGCGAGCTGATCCGGGCCGATGCTCTGCCACCAGCGCGCACCGATCTCCAGGCGCAGCAGGGCGTCCGCGTGGTCGACCTCGGCACGGACCAGCCGCGACTCGTCGTGCCCGACACCGACGATGCCGGTGGTTTCGGTCTCCCAGGCCGCCTGCTGCGCCGCACCCTGCGCCCGCCGGAGATCATCTTCGAGACTCACTCGCCGCCCCCCTCGGCTCGATTCGTGCCCTGCCCGCACATCTCAGCCGGGCGCCCGTCCCGTGGCCATCATCCGCAGATGCTTCGCCACCTCAGCCGCACCGGCTGCCGGTGCCACCGACAGCACGCCCGCGAGGACGTGCAGGTCCTGCGGGGGAAGCGGGGTCCGCTCGCCGTCGCAGAGCCGCATCCGCACGGTCCCCTCCGGCCCGGTCACGACCACCTCCGGGATGCGCTCGCTGCCGGCCGTCGCCACCCCGGCCGGCGCGGCCTTCCACGCCAACCGGGTCGGCTGCAGGGCGACAGACCGGGCGCCGGCCAGGTCGACCGTCCGTGAGCGCCGCTGCCGGACCGTCAGCCGCGTCCCGTCCAGCCAAGCGCCCATCTTGACCACCGCCAGGATGTTGACCACCAACCACGTGAGCACGCCACCGGTCAGGAGGAGGACGACAATGACCGGGATCACGATCAGATCACTGTCGCCCTTACCGGTGCCCGCCTCCACCACCGAAGCGATGGCAAAGCCCAGAATGCCGCCCAGGCAGCCGGCCGCGACCACACCGAGAAGCCCGCCGAGGGTGAGAAACGTCAGGCGGGTGGAACGGCTGCTCCCGAACCCGTACGAGAACTGATGACGCGCCGGCAAGGGCTGCACCCGTCGATGATGGCAGACACCGACCGCATGCGATGTCCCCCGCGGCCGCGGTTGCCGAGTTTGGCGCTAGCACGGCGATCGCCTTCCCAAGCACCCCGATCCGCTGAGGCACCCCCACCGGATGCCCGGACCTTCCGCGTTTGCCCGCCCTACTCGCTGGCACCGCTCGATCAGAGCGACCGGACGGCGGGGTTCCCGTCGTCCGGCGGGCGGGTGACGGCAGGGGTGATGGCCGCGACGGTCAGGTCGACGATGCCGTCGGCGTAGTCGTCGGTCAGTGGGCCGTTGCGGAGCAGCCAACGGTGGTAAAGCGGGCCGAACAGCAGCTCCACCACCTGGTCCAAGGGAGCGTCGGGCCGGACCTGGCCAGCCTCGCGGGCGGCCTCCAGGCGGGTGCGGACCGCGTTCAGCTGGGGACGGACCAGGCGGTCGCGCGCCTGGTCGGCCAACTCCTCGTCGGCGAGCGTCTCGATGGTGATGGCGCGGGTGGTGGCGGACAGCCGTGGATCGGCGAACTCGGCGACCGTGGCCCGGAGGACCTGGCGCAGGTCGGCCCGCAGGTCGCCGGTGTCGGGCAAGGCGAGGATCTCCGGCATGTTGTCGGCGAGCGCGTCCAGGATGACCGCGCCCTTGCCGCGCCACCAGCGGTAGATGGTCTGCTTGCCGACCCCGGCGCGGGCGGCGATCGCCTCGATGGTCACCGCGGAGTAGCCGGTCTCCGTCAACAGCTCCAAGGCGGCGGCGAGGATCGCGCGGCGGGACTGCTCGTTGCGGCGGGCGGGCTGTGGCGTCACCGCAACAGCCTACAGCGAGACGAAACGTTTCGTCTTGACGCGTCCAAGGCGTTGTGTTGTCCTTGTAGCGAGACGAAACGTCTCGTCTCTCTCGGCCCCAGGAGAATCCCGTGCCCCACATCGCCATGGTCAGCATTCCGTTCCACGGCCACGTCAACCCGAGCTTGGAGATCATCCGGACCCTCGTGCGGCGCGGTCACCGGGTCACCTACGCCAACGACCCCGCTTTCGCCGAGATCATCGAGGGCACCGGCGCCGAGCTGAAACCGTATGAGTCAAAGCTCCCCCGCGACGGTGGCTCCGGATCCGACGACCCAATCGAGCAGCTCACGCTCTTCCTCGACGATGCCGTCGCCATGCTGCCGCAGCTACGGGCCGGCTACGCCGGCGATCGGCCAGACCTGTTCCTCTACGACATCGCCGGGGCGCCGGCACGGCTGCTCGGCGAGCAGTGGGGGATTCCGGCCCTCCAGCTCTCCTCGACGTTCGTGGCCTGGGACGGCTACGAACAGGAGATGGCGCCCGTCGTCGAGGCCATGCGGGCCGACCCGCGCGGCGCCGCCTACTACCAGCGGTTCAACAAGTGGCTGACCGCGGAGGGTTCGTCGGTCACCGACAGCATGGCGTTCCAGGGTCGGCCGGTGCGCAGCCTCGTTCTGCCGCCGGAGGCGCTCCAGCCGAACGCCGACCGGGTGGACCGGTCCGTCTACAGCTTCGTCGGCCCGGTCTTGGGCGACCGCTCCCACCAGGGGCCCTGGCGCCGTCCGGACGGCGCCGAGAAAGTGCTGCTGGTCTCCCTCGGCTCCGCCTTCACTCGGCAGGCCGAGTTCTACCGCCGTTGCGTCGCCGCGTTCGGTGACCTGCCCGGCTGGCACACCGTCCTGCAGATCGGCAGCCACGTCGATCCCGCCGAACTCGGTGCCGTCCCGGACAGCGTCGAGGTCTCCCCGTGGGTGCCGCAGCTCGCCGTGCTGGAGCAGGCGGACGCCTTCGTCACCCATGCCGGCATGGGCGGCAGCAGCGAAGGCCTCTACTGCGGGACCCCGATGATCGCCGTTCCGCAGGCGGTCGACCAGTTCGCGAACGCCGAGCGGCTGGCCGCCCTCGGCGTCGCCCAGGTCGTCGACTCGGCCACCGTCACCGCCGCGGAGCTCCGCGAGACGCTGCTCGCCCTCATCGGAGACCCCGCCGTGGTGGCCCGCAGCGCCGACCTGCAGCGACAGGCCCGCGAGGCCGGGGGCGCCGACCGGGCCGCCGATCTGATCGAGGCCGAACTGACCCCGGCGCACGGCCGCGCCGGGGTCGCGGGTCGCCGGAACGCCGCGCTCGTACGGTAGGGGATCCGTTCGAGCTACGCCGGCTCTAGGTGGCGTCCCGCTGGTCCAGCCACTTCAGAATCGCCTGGTTTGTTTCTTCCGGCCTCTCCTGCTGGATCCAATGACCGCAATCCAGGGTGACCACGTCCACATCGGGCACGAAGTCGGTCAGTTTTTCAGACCTCTGGATCGCATCCCGGTCGCCATAGATCATGAGTGCGGGCTGTTGGATGATCGGGTTCACGTCCGCCAGCAAGCGCCAGTTGCGGTCGAGGTTCCGGTACCAATTGATGCTGCCCGTGAACCCCGAGGTTTCAAAGGCGGAGACGAAAACAGCCAGTTCGCTGTCGCTCATCAAGGGCTCGCCCAGTGGCGTTTCCGCGTTGGCGAGGTTGATCATCATCATTCCCGGCTCCGGCGCTCCAAGGGGCGCGTTCTTTCGGTACATGTTGCGAAGGAACCGGAACGTATTCTCGCCCAATACGGCGTCCGCGACGCCCGGCTGTCGATTGAAGTGGACGAAATAGAAGTCGCCGCCAAGTATTTCTTCCATGACCTCAATCCAGGGTTTTTCTCCGCGCTCCTGGTAAGGCAGGCTCAGGTTGATCACCGCATTCACGCGGTGTGGATGCAACAGGGTCAGTCCCCAGACGACCATCGCACCCCAATCGTGACCGACGAAGGTGGCATCCTCGTATCCGTAGTGATCGAGAAGCGCGACGAGATCACCCGACAAGCGTTCGATGTCATATTCTGTCACTTCGGCCGGCCGGGACGAGTTGCCATAACCCCGCTGGTTCGGGACGATGACGTGATAGCCCGCCGCGGCGAGAGCGGGCATCTGATGGCGCCAAGAAAATGCGTGCTCCGGCCAGCCGTGACAGAGCACAATGGGTCTTCCTGCATTTTGTCGGCCTGCTTCGAAGACTTCGAGTTCCACGCCGTTGACGGAAATAAGGGTGGGCTCGGGGAAATCGGCTGGATCAAACATCGTGCTTCCTCTTCATCTGTTTTCGGCGATCAGGCGACTTCATCTGTTTCGGTGATCAGGCGACGAAGGTGCCCGACGATGGCGTCGGCGCACTCCGGAGAGGCCGTGGGCCGATACGGTCGTGGGTAGCGGGAGTCGTCGGTGAGGTCATGTCGCCATCTTGCCGACCGAAACCGGTCACCCCATGACCGGTTTACCTGAGAATGTTGTCGGCATGCGAACCGACCGGCTGGTGGCCGTCCTCCTCCTGCTGCAACAGCGCGAGCAGGTGACAGCAACAGAGGTCGCCCGAGAGCTGGAGGTCTCCGAGCGCACCGCCCGCCGCGACCTCGATGCCCTGTCCATGGCCGGGGTGCCCGTGTATTCCACGCAGGGCCGAGGCGGCGGCTGGCGCCTCGTGGGCGGCGCCCGCACCGACCTGTCCGGGCTGACCGCGGGTGAGGCCCGCGCCCTGTTCCTGGTCGCCGGCCAGGCCTCGGCTGCGACTCCGGCCGTCAAAGCAGCTCTGCGCAAGCTCGTCCATGCCCTGCCGGAGCCCTTCCGGCTGCAGGCCCAGGCAGCAGCGTCGTCGTTGGTCGTGGACCCGCAGCGATGGGGGTCGAGTCCGGTCGAGCCCCGAGCACCGCACTTCCTCGACGACCTCCTGGACGCGGTGATCCGCGGCGTCCAGGTGCGGCTCGGCTACGTCGACGGCAACGGTGCCGAAACCGAGAGAACGGTCCACCCGCTGGGCATCGTCGCCAAAGGTCCGTCGTGGTATCTCATCTCCAACACCGAGACCGGCCGGCGGACCTTCCGGATCGACCGCGTGTCGTCCGCCGACCCGACCGGCGATCCCGTGCACCGACCCGAGGACTTCGACCTCGCCGAGAGCTGGCGCGAGATCGCCGACGAGGTCGACCGCAGGCGAACACCCCTCGAGATCCAGGCGGTGTGCGCGCCCGACGGGATGGGCCCGCTCCGGATGATGCTCGGCGGCCGGCTCGAGGTGGGAGGCTCCACGACCGACGGCCGCATCGAGGTCGTGATCCGCGGTTACCACGAGTACGCGCTCGCCGGCGAGCTTGCCGGGCTGGTCGAATGGCTCGAGGTGACTGGCCCTCCGGGTGTGCGAGACCACCTGGCCGCGATCGGCCACGCGCTCGCCGAGCGATACGGCTGAGACCGGCACGAGCGCTCATCGACCGGCGGGTTGCGCTGACCCCGGATGGATGACCAGGGAAAACGCGCTATCCGGTCGAGGTAGATCCGGTGCATGGCACAACCGACTGAAGTACGTCAACCACACGACCATCGCGAGCAAGTACGGATCCGACCCGCGGCCCGCCTACGCGCCCAGAATTCGGCTGCGGGCGTATGCTCGCGGGCGGTGAGCCGGGAAGCCTGGTCGGCATTGGCTGGTCGGCGTCTTCGGGAGGCTCACTATGAAGGTTCTCATCCTGACGTTGGGCACTCGCGGTGATGTGCAGCCGTTCGTCGCGCTGGCCCAGGAGCTGCAGCGGCGCGGTCATCAGGCAGTCGTTGCGGCGCCCGTGCGGTTCGCTGACCTGATCACCGGCCAGGGTGTGGCGTTTGCGGGCGTTGACGACGGCCCGTTGCGGGTGCTGGACAGCGAGTCCACAGTCGGGGACGTGGCTGCCGGCGGGCTGCGGGCGAAGGCAGCGCTGATGCGGCGACTGCCGGCAATGTTCACGCGCGTGCTCGACGACTGCTGGCAGGTGGCGTCGACCGGGCTGGGCGTAGGCGCGGATCTGATCGTGCACAACGGTCAGATCATGGCCGGGCAGCATATTGCCGAGAAGCTGGGCGTTCCGGCGGTCTTGGCGCTGCCGATGCCGATGTACGTTCCGACCAGGGAGTTTCCGTGGCCTGGTCAGCAGTTCCCGGCATGGTTGCCGGCAGGGGTGAACCGTCTGACCTACGCGGGGATGAAGGCGCCGGCGGTGGTGTTCGGCCGTACGGTGGATCGGTGGCGTGATGGGCTCGGCCTGCCGCGCCGGCGCGGCAGGCATGATCCGCTGCGACGCCCGGACGGCGGACCTGCCACGGTGCTGCACGCGGTGAGTCCCGCGGTCCTGCCCCGGCCCGCGGATTGGCCAGCGACGGCGCAGGTCACCGGCTACTGGTTCGCGGACTCGCCGCCCGCCACCGTCTCCGTGGTGCCCGGCCTCGATGCGCTGGCACCGGCCGGCGATGACGAGCCGCTGGTCTTTGTCGGGTTCGGCAGCATGACCGGTCCCGATCCGATCGCCACCACGCAACTGGTGGTGCAGGCGCTGCGGATGGCCGGTGTTCGCGGTGTTATCGCCGGTGGCTGGGGTGGCTTGCAGGAGGTCGCGGCACCGGAGGTGTTCCTGGCCGGGGAGGTGCCGCACGAGGTGGTGTTCCCGCAGGTGGCGGTGATCGTGCAGCACGGGGGTGCCGGTACGACGGCGGCAGCGGTTCGGGCGGGTCGCCCGCAGGTGGTGTGCCCGTTCGTGGGGGATCAGCCGTTCTGGGGCCGGCGCCTGCAGCAGCTGGGGGTGGCGCCGGAACCGATCGATCAGCGGCGGCTGAGTGCGCCACGGCTGGCGGCCGCGATCCGTGAGGCGATCGATGAGCCGGCCATGATCGGCGCTGCGCGGCGGCTGGCCGATCAGGTCAGGGCGGAGAACGGCGTCGCCACGGCGGTCGACGTGTTGGAGCAGGTCGCCGCGGGCCGCCGGTGACCCGTGCCGGGGCGGCGGCGGTGAGGTGGCTCGGGGCCGGTTCCTGCGGGGCCGGGTAGGTTGCAGGGTAGGTGTGCCGGGAAGTCTGGTCGGCGATGTCATCGTCGTGCCCTGCTGAAGGAGTCCCGTGACCGGAACACCGTCTCGTCCTGCCCGTCAGCTGTTCGGCCGGGGTAGTTGGCCGGAGGTCAGCCGGATCGGCGACATCCTTCGCACCGAGACCGTCGGGGGTGCCCTGCTGCTCGGCGCCGCGGTGCTGGCCTTGGTGTGGGCGAACTCGCCGTGGTCCGCGGCGTACCAGGATCTGGTCGCCTTGAAGGTGGGCCCACAGGTCCTGCATCTGGATCTGAGCCTGGCGCAGTGGGCGGCGGACGGGCTGCTGGCGATCTTCTTCTTCGTGGCCGGTCTGGAGTTGAAACGCGAGTTCGTCGCCGGTGATCTGCGGGATCCGCGGCGGGCGGTGATGCCGGTCGCGGCCGCGGTGGGTGGCATGGCCGCGCCGGCGCTGATCTACGTCGCGATCAACGCGGGTGCGGTGGGCGGCGCGTTGTCCGGCTGGGCGGTGCCGACCGCGACCGACATCGCGTTCGCCCTGGCCGTGCTCGCTGTGATCTCCACGCATCTGCCGTCCGCGTTGCGGACGTTCCTGCTGACCCTGGCGGTGGTCGACGACCTGCTGGCGATCCTGATCATCGCCGTCTTCTACACCAGTTCTCTGCACCTGCTGCCTCTGCTGGCGGCGCTGGTCCCGCTCGGGTTGTTCGCGGTGCTGGTGCAACGCCGGGTGCGCTCGCCGTGGCTGCTGCTGCCGCTGGCCGCGCTGACCTGGGGGCTGGTGCACGCCTCCGGGATCCACGCCACTGTGGCCGGGGTGCTGCTGGGATTCATGGTGCCGGTGCTGCGCCGCGACCACCGGTCCGGGCCGGGATTGGCGGAGCAGTTCGAGCACCGGTGGCGGCCGCTGTCGGCCGGCTTCGCGGTGCCGGTCTTCGCGTTCTTCGCCGCTGGCGTGTCGGTCGCGGGCGCCGGTGGGATCGGCGCGGCGCTGCGGGATCCGGTCACGATCGGCATCGTCACCGGCCTGGTCGTCGGCAAGTGCGTCGGCGTGCTCGGTGCGACCTGGCTGGTGCAGCGGTTCACCCGGGCCTCGCTGGGCGACGGCGTGTCCTGGTGGGATGTGCTCGGGCTGTCGTTGCTGGCCGGAATCGGGTTCACCGTGTCGCTGCTGATCGGTGAGCTCGCCTTCGGGGTGGGCAGTACGAAGGACGAACACGCCCGGCTCGGGATCCTCGCCGGGTCGGTGATCGCCGCGCTGCTGGCCATGCTCGTGCTGCGTTCCCGCAACCGCCACTACCAGCGGATCTGCGCGGCCGAGGAACTCGACGCCGACGCCGACGGGGTGCCCGACGTGTACGAGCGGGACATGGAGCAGCGCTGATCCCTGTTCGGGTGCTGTCCCCGGTGGAGCGGTAGGCGTACGGTGAGGGCAGGTGTGCCGGGAAGTCTGGTCGGCGGTCATATCCGCACGACCGTGAAGGACTCCTGTGATGAGCGATGTCGCGCTGCGCGCTGCCGGCCTGACCAAACGGTACGGGCGCCTGGTCGCCCTCGACGACCTGACGACCGAGGTTGCCGCGGGTGAGGTGTTCGGGTTCCTCGGCCCGAACGGCGCCGGTAAGTCCACCACCATCCGCCTGCTGCTCGGCCTGGCCCGCCCTACTGCGGGCCGGGCGTGGGTGTTCGATGTCGACGCCGCGGATGTGGCGCGTGCGCACCGGTTGTTGGCGTACGTGCCGGCGGATGTCGCGTTGTGGCCGCAGCTGACCGGCGCGGAGATCCTGCACCTGCAGGCGTCCACCGGCCCGGGCGTCGACCTGGCCTACCGTGACGTGCTCGTCGACCGGTTCGCCCTCGACCCGTCGAAACCCGCCCGTACCTATTCGACCGGGAACCGGCAGAAGGTCGCGCTGATCGCCGCGTTCGCCACCCGCGCGCCGCTGCTGGTACTGGACGAGCCGACCAGCGGCCTCGACCCGCTGATGGAACGCGAGTTCCGCACCGCCGTGACCGCGGCCCGCGACCGCGGGCAGACCGTCTTCCTCAGCTCGCATCAGCTGGCGGAGGTCGAGGCGGTGTGCGACCGGGTCGCGATCCTGCGTGCCGGCCAGCTGATCCAGGTGGCGCCGATCGGGGAGTTGCGGGGCCTGCATCGGTCCGAGGTCACGCTCACCTATAGCGGAGCGCCGCCGGTCCTGGCGGCGATCGCCGGCGTCGACGACGTGCAGTCGGCAGGAGAGGGGCGGCTGCGGTTCACGTTGACCGGGCCGCCCTCGGCGGCACTCAAGGCGTTGGCCCAGGCGAACGTCACCGGCCTGGCGGTGCGGGAGCCGAGCCTGGAGGAGATCTTCCTCGACTACTACGGCACCGGGTGCTCCCGGTGACCGCCGCGACAGCGACACCGGCCCCCACCACTGGCGTCGCGCTCCCGGGCAGGCCGCTGCGGACCGTGACCCGGCTGGCGGTGCGGCAGGTCCGTCGCGGCGCCCTGATCGTCATCGGCCTGGCCGCGGGCATGTCGGCGCTGGTCTCGGGCACCTACGCCGGTGTCATGGCCGACCCGGCGGCCGCCGGCAGCCTGCAAGCCCTGGCCGGGAACCCGGCGATCCGTACCCTGTTCGGCGAGCCGGTCGCGCTGGACAACGCGGGCGGATTCACCGTGTGGCGGGTCGGCACGTTCGTGGCCGTCCTGCTCGGCATGTGGGCGATCCTGGCCACCACCCGCATCACCCGGGGCGAGGAAGACGCCGGCCGCTGGGATGTGCTGCTCGCCGGCCGGCTCACCGTGCGCGCGGCCGTGGCCCGGCACGTCGCGGTTGTCGTGACCGTCGCGTTCGCCGCCGGAAGCGGGGTCAGTGCCGTGCTGCTGGTCGCCGGTACCCCGCCGGCAGGAGCACTGATCCACGGGGCGGGTACCGGCGTGCTCGGGATGTACTTTGCCGCGGTCGCCGGCCTCGCCGCCCAGGTGTTTCCCGCCCGCACGCCGGCGACCGGGACCGCGGTGGCGGTGCTCGGCGTCGGCCTGCTGACGCGGATGGTCGGCGACGGCATCACCGATCTGAGTTGGCTGCGGTGGCTGTCCCCGTTCGGGCTGCTCGCCCTTGCCGGCCCGTACCACCAGGACCGGGTCCTGCCGCTGCTGGTCCTGCTCGCCGCGACACTGCTGGTGATCGCCGCCATGCTGCTGGCGGCCGGCCGGCGTGACGTTCGCGGCGGGTTGGTGGCGGCAAGCCCGGGCCGGCGGCCCCGGCTACGGCTGCTCGGCAGTGTGGAGACGTTCGCGGTCCGGCGCCTGCTGCGCCCGCTGATCGGCTGGGTCCTCGGCATCGGCGCCTACTACCTGCTCATCGGCATGACCGCAGTGTCGATCACCGAGTTCCTCGCCGACAACCCGGCCCTGGCCGGCGAGGCGACCAAGGCCGGCTTCGCCGACATCGGCGCGGTCGAAGGGTTCACCGCGACCCTGTTCGCGATCCTGGCGCTTCCCGTCGGCGGCTTCACTGCGGTCCGGATGACGGCGTTCATCGCCGCCGAAACCGATCGCCGGTTGACGATGCTGGCGGCGCAGCCGGTCAGCCGGCTGCGCCCGTTGGGCGCTGAACTGTTGGTGACCGCGGCCGGCGCCGCCGTTCTCGTCACGGTCGCCGGGCTCGTCACCTGGTGCGGTGTCGTGGCCGTCGGCGGTCAGCTCAGCCTGCTCGCCGCCGTGCAGGGCGCCTGGAATCCGCTGCCCATCATCCTTCTCAGCCTTGCCGCGGCCGCTCTCGCCGCCGGCTGGGCGCCACGGGCCGTCGCGGTCGTAGGCGCGCTGCCCGCAACCGGTGGGTTCCTGTTACTGGTGATCGCCGAGAGCATCGGTGCACCCGGTTGGGTGCGCGACGTCTCGCCTTTCGCGCACCTCGCGCCGGTTCCCCTGCAGAACGCTGACTGGCCCGCGACAGCTGCCATGATGGGACTCGCCATCGTCCTGGCCATCGTCGCAGCGGTGGGTTACCGCAGGCGTGACCTGCGGGTATGACGGGCATCGCAGTGCCCACGGTCCGGACCTCCGGGAGCTACGGCGAGCCGCACCGTAGTTCATTTTGATTGCGGGTTGGATGGGGTCAGCCGGCCCGTAGACCTTGCGGCGTAGGCGGTCAGCCTCGTGCCCGAGCGCGGCGCCGGGCGGCGCGGATCTCGTCGTCGGCGACTTTGTCGTTGAGCAGGGCGTACAGCTGGGTGGTTTCGGTGGAGGCGTGCCCGAGCCTGCGGCGGACGGCTTCGATGGACACCCCGGCGTTGATCAGTTCGGTGGCGTGGGCGTGGCGCAACTGGTGGATGTCGATGTCGACCCCGGCGGCGGCGCAGTAGCGGGTCCAGCGGTGCTGGGCGGCGTCGTAGGACAGCGGTCCGCCGGAGCCGTTGATGCTGGCGCGGAACAGCGGCCCGTTCTGGTATCTGGTGCGTTGCAGGTACAGCTTGAGCAGGTACAGCTTGAGCACGGCGACGTAGCCGCGGTCGTCGAGCAGTACGGTGCGTACGGTGCCGCCCTTGCCGTGGATGCGTACGTGCTCGTCGTCCAGGCGCAGATCCAGGTCCTCGACGTACAGGCCGCACACCTCGCCGGCCCGGGCGCCGCACACGTAGATCGTCTCGAATACACCGGATCCGACAGGTACTTCGCCGAGTGGATCGTGCGTCGCAGCGTCCCCCACTCCTTCAGCGCGGTGGCCAGGGTGTTCTGCCGCGACGCCGCCGACCACTTCCCGACGTGCACCTGGCGACGCCCGCCTGGCTGCGACGGTGTAGTGGCGTAGAGTCGCCGGCCATGGGACTGCTCACCTTCAGCCTCAACCTCACCCTGGACGGTTGCGTCGACCACCAGGAGGGGATCGCCGACGACGAGACGCACGCCTTCTTCACCCGTCTCATGGACGAGGGCGGGGCAATGCTGTGGGGTCGCGTCACCTACGAGATGATGGAAAGCTACTGGCCGGCCGTCGCCCGCGGCGACGAGAAAGCGCCGCCGGCCATCCGCGAGTGGGCGGTCAAGCTGGAGGCCAAACCCAAGTACGTGGTGTCGGCGACGCGCAAGGACTACTCGTGGGCGAACAGCTACCACATCGCCGGTGATCTGCGCGACGGCGTGCAGACGCTCAAGGACGCGACCCCGGACGGGGTACTCCTCGGAAGCGGCAAGCTCGCGACCGAGCTCGACCGGCTTGACCTGATCGACGAGTACCAGCTGCTCGTTCATCCCAGGATCGCCGGCCACGGCCCGACGCTGTACCAGAGCGGGCTGCCCGGCACGCGCCAGCTCGAGCTGCTCTCGGCGGAACCGCTCCGCAACGGCGCGGTGGCCATGCACTACCGCCGCGCGCGCTGAATCAGCCGCCAGCTCACCGGCAGCGCGGCGTCCTGCTCGTTGTTACATGGTGGTTCAGGACAGGTGGGGCGGCGTGCGAACGATGTACCCGATTCCCGGCAAGGACTGAGCGTCGACGACCGTAAGGTTGGCCGGCCGGGGTGTGCACGGCCATTTCGTGAGGGAGGCGCAGCGGTGGGGCTCGGGGTATATGTCGAGAACCAGGTGCACGAGCGACGCTATGCCGGCGCGGAAGCGAGCTCCTCGCTGGAACGCCTGGTGGCGGCGAGCGACCGGGAACGGCACCACCTGGTGTCGAGGATCGATTCCTACGGCGACACCATGATCAACCTGATCCAGCTGCCACAGCTGACCGCGGAGCTGGACGAGATCGCGAGCCGCAAACTGGAGCTCCGGGCCGACGTGCAGACGCTGGGGGCGCTCATCGAGGAGGCGACCCGGGCGCGCGGCTATCTCTGGATCTGCGGTGACTGAGTAGGCCCGCTGCTGATCATGGTCAGCTGCCCCGGACACGGATGCCTCCTGCTGCCCGCCGGCATCGCCGTGCGGCACTACCGGGGCGCCCCCGAGCCCGCGACCATTTTTCCACCAGCGCGGCAGTCCTGGTCATGGGCCGGCGTACCCACGAAGGCGCACCGCTCACGTCGGTGTGTGGTTCCGGCTGGTGCGGACGGTGCTTGACGAGATCAACACCCCGATCTCGTTCCTGCGCTGGAAGGCGGACAAGGAGACGCTGGTGCGGATCTGGGACTGCATCGAGCGGCCAGTGGGTGCCCTACGAGGCCCTGGACTGGGACCGGCAGGTAGCGATGCTCGAAGCCGCCGCCACGGCGATGGATCTTGCCGGCCGAGGCGTCATCTACCCCGCCGGAACACTCGGCCCGCTACTGCGGGAGAAACCCGCACCGACAACCCAGATGCCCTTGTAGCGCAGCTCGTAAATCGCCCGCACGACCGACCCGCTTGGACCCGTCCATGCTCGAACCACCACTGATCCATTGAGACTCGCCCAGATGGGCTGCAAGACCCGGTCCGACCCCGCACCGGATGAGAATCCGCTGCGACGGCTACGCGACGCCTGAGAATCCGCCAGCTTCGCTGAGTCCGGACACCGCGGCCACCGTCCAACCCCAGGCGCTGCGCGGTAGCGGAGGCATCAGACGGTTCTCAGCGACCGCTAGGCCCACCACCACTACACCATAACTGTCATTATGATGTAGTGGCGTTTTGTCCGTTTCTCAAGCCGTCCAGGATTATTGGATTACTGATAATCGCAATACAGTAATTACCCTGGTGGGCTGCGGACGGATGGTGGGCCGTGTCGAGTCTCAGCGAGACTGGCGAGCGCGCCGGGTAGGTGGCGGGCTCGTGGCGAGTTCTCATCCAAGTTGGCGAAGGGCCTTGCGGCGCGCCCGCGCCCGGCTCGAAGCGTCAGCCAGGTCGAGTAGCCACCGGGAACTGTCGGCCGCCGTGCAGCTTGGGTTGGTTCGCCGGCAGCTGGTCCGGATGGCTATTCGGCCGTCGGTCCGAGCTGGACCCTCGCAGTCCCGCGCCGCCCGATACGCGGTGTTCGGGACCAACGGCCCTTGATGTTCAGGTCGCACGCCTCCGGAAGCGGCCGCTTCGCAACGCCATGATCGAGACGGCGATAGACGACAGGTGGAGGATTGACAGTGGATGTCTCTCGGGCGGAGCGGGTGGCGGAGAACCTGAACCGGGCACTCCACGTGGCATTGGCCAGGGACCCGCGGGTGTGCGTGCTCGGCGAGGACATCGCAGACCCGTACGGTGGTGCTTTCAAAATCACCAAGGGGTTGTCGACCCGTTTCCCGGGCCAGGTAATGACTACACCCATCAGTGAGGCGGGCATCGTCGGCGTGGCCGGCGGCCTAGCGCTCAGCGGCGACCGCCCGATCGTGGAGATGATGTTCGGCGACTTCGTCAGCCTCGCTTTCGACCCGATCCTGAACTTTCTCAGCAAGTCCGTCGGGATGTACGGCCGACGCGTGCCGATGCATGCCGTGATCCGCTGCCCTGTCGGCGGAAATCGCGGGTACGGGCCAACGCACAGCCAAAGTCCGCAGAAGCACCTCATCGGGGTGCCGCATTTGGGTCTCTTCGAGGTCTCCCCGTTCCATGACAACACCGCACTGCTCCACCGGCTGCTAGCCGATGGCGAGCCCCGTGTGTTGTTCGAGAACAAGGTGCTCTACACCGAGCGGACCTACTCGGACGGGGTGGTCGACGAGCTTTTCTCGTATGACTTCCCGGCCTCTCCGGACGGGTATGCGCGGCTGTTCGTCGAGGATCCCGAGGACGCCGACGTGGTGGTGATCGCGCCGGGCGGCCTGACGAGCCGAGTGCTGGCTGCCGCCCGCCAGTTGCTGCTGCGTCACGAAATCGTGTGCCAGATCATCGTCCCCGCCCAGCTGTACCCCTTCGACGCGCAGTCGTTGCCTCCGGTTCTGGCCCGGGCGGGCCGGGTGGTCGTGGTCGAGGAGGGGACGTCCGGCGGCGGCTGGGGCGCCGAGGTCGCCGCAGCGATCTATCCGCTGTTGTGGGGTCGGTTGACCCGGCCGATCCGGCTCGTCACGTCGCGGGACAGCGTCATCCCGGCAGCCCGGCACCTGGAGAACGAGGTTCTCGTCCAGACCGAGACCGTGTACCGAGCCATCCTGGAGACCGTCGATGCATGAGATCACCGTTCCGAAGCTGAACAGCAACGACGCCGGCTACGTGCTGACCACCTGGCATTTCGCCGATGGAGATGCTGTTCCCGCCGATGCGGAGATCGCGGTGGTGGAGACCTCCAAGACTGCGGAGGAACTGACCATCGAGACGGGTGGTGTCCTGCAACGCCGCATCGCGGAGTCGCAGGAATGCCGGCCCGGCGAGGTGATCGGTCATTTGTTCCCGGATGAGCAGGAACGACAGCGCTTTCTCGCCGTGGAACCTCCGGCAGAGTCGAGCGGCGACGTCCTGGCGGATCTGCTCATCACCGAACCCGCCCGCGAGCTGATCGACCAGTACGGGATCGATATCGGCGACCTGCGCACCACCGGCAAGAAGGTGATCGGCACCGCTGACGTCCGGCGGCTGCTGGCGAAAGACGAACGGCGTACGCACCAGCTCGGCCGGGCGCAGCTCGCGGTCGCAGAGGTCGTCACAGCATCGCACCGGACTATTCCGGCAGCGTACGCCTTGGTGTCTGTGGCTATCGATGACGCACTTGACGCGTTACGCCTGTACGCCGCACGTGAGAAGGTGCCGGTGCGCCTCCCGGAGTTGCTGATCCGCTGCATCGCCGACCTCACCGAGCGGTTCCCGCTGTTCTTCGCCGCCGCGCATGACAACGGCACCGCCACACTGGCTGGTGAGGCAAGGGTTGGCGTCACCATCGACGTCGGCCATGGCCTTACCATCCCGGTCGTTGGTGGAGCGGATCTGACGTCACCTGCCACGATCGCCCGTGCAATGACGGCCTACCGCGGTAAGGCCGTGCGGCAACGGCTCACCGCCGCCGACCTCAGCGGCGCCACCATCGCGCTCTCGCTTCCGGCCGGTGAGGTGCTGCTCGCACAGCCGATCGTGCCGCCCGGACTGTCATGCATGCTCGCGCTCGGCGCGACGCACTCGGTGCCCGACCTGGACGTCGATGGCGGCCTCGCTCGCCGCCAGGTCGCCTACCTCGGTTTGTCCTACGACCACCGCCTGATCAATGGGCGGGATGCAGCGCTGTTCCTCGGGGAGCTCAAGACCGCTCTCGAGTCCCCTGAGCAACTCCGCACGCTCACTGGAGATATCTCGTGACGAAATCGTCCGTCCTGACTGCGCGGCCCGTACTTGCCGATGCAGACCTCGACCTGCTGCTGATGATCAGGCATTTCGAACTGGCCCTGCTCGACTTGTTCGACCGGGGGCAGGTCACCGGCACCACGCACACGTGCCTGGGTCAGGAGCACCTCCCGGTCGCGCTGAAGCCGCTACTCGATGACAAGGACTACGTCTTCAGTAACCACCGCGGACACGGTCACTACCTAGCCCGGTTCGCAGATCCGCACGGCCTACTCGCCGAAATCATGGGACGCTCGGGCGCCGTCTGCCAAGGCGTCGGCGGCAGCCAACACATCCTGCGGGAGCGGTTCCTGACGACCGGGGTCCAAGGCCAGAGCGTCCCGATTGCGGTCGGCGTCGCACTGCACCTCAAACGCAGGGAACCCGGACGGCTGGCGGTTGTGCACATCGGCGACGGCACCTGGGGCGAGGGAGCCGTGTACGAAGGTCTCAACATGGCGGCGCTCTGGCAGTTACCGCTCCTTATGATCGTCGAGAACAACGGCATCGCCCAGTCGACGCCGACATCAGCAAACCTGGCCGGGACCATCGCCGGCCGAGTCCACGGCTTCGGCATCGACTACGAGTCGATAGACGGGACCGACGTGACGGCGATTCGCAACCTACTCACCGAGCCGATCGCCCGCGTACGCAAACAGTCTCGGCCGCTCGTCGTGGAGTGCCGCACAGAGCGGCTCGGACCGCACAGCAAAGGAGACGACAGCCGCGACCCGCGGAAACTGGACCTTCTGCGCGAGCGGGACTGGTACGTGACCTATCGGCACGCCTTACCGGATCGGTTCAATGCCGCCGATCTGCGGCAGAAAGACCTCGTCCAACGGTGTGTCCGCGACGTCGAGGCTCGCCCGCTGGCCCCACACCTCGAAGGAGAGAAATGATCACCGACCAGCCGGTCCCCGCCGGACTCACCAACCTGATCGCCCAGATCCTCGAAGTCGACCCCGTCCTCATCGCGCGAGAGAGAGATTTCACTGACCTCGGCCGCAGCAGTATGCAGGAGGTCGAACTGCTCGCCGCGATCGAGGACGGCTACCGCATCACCCTCGACTACGGGACTTTCCTCGACCTGAAAACCGTCGGCGACCTGTCAGACGCGATCACCGCGGCGACGGGGCAGGGAGCGCTGTAGCCCTTTACGGGGCTCCCGGGTTCGCGGCTGCGTACTGCGAGCACGGCCGGATCGACGACGAGGTCGCCGAGGGGCTGCCCGGGCACTGGACCACCCGGGCACTGGACCGTCGAGCTGGCCAGCCCTGGCCTGTTCGGCGGACTGGCCGCCGAGATGATGGCGATGCCCGGGGTGGTGGCCGTGCAGCACGTGTCCTAGCTTGAACGGGGGTGAAGGGAGCCGCCGATGATCACCGATCCCGTGCTCGCCCGGATCGGCGAGGGGGTGCAGCTGCACCATGGTCGAGATCGGCGTACGGATGCTCGCCACTTGTTCGCGCGGCTCTGGGACGAGATCGGCGGGGAGCAGGGGGATCCGCTGCACGTCTGCGTTCTCGCGCACGCGATGGCTGATGTGCAGGACGACGTCCACGAGGAACTGGCCTGGGACCAGCGAGCGCTGACGGCGGCCGGCCGGCTCACGGACGCCCGGGCGGCGCGGGCCGGGGTGATGCTGCCGGTGGCCGGTCTGTATCCGTCGTTGCACGCCAACCTGGCTGAGTGCTATCGCAAGCTCGGCGATCTCGACCGTGCCCGGGACCACCTGCGGCAGGCGCAGGCCGGGATGGGCGCGCTCGGCGACGACGAGTACGCCCAGCTGATCAGGCGCGGCGTGGATCAGCTGGCGCGGCAGCTGGCCGCGGCTACGCGTCCGGATCCCGGGCGATGAGCCGGTCGCCGTTGAGCTTCAGGGATTCCACCGGAACGCGGCCGTAGAAGACCAGGCCCAGCTCACTGGCCATGCCCCGGGCGGAGGCGTGCTGCGCCAACCGGCAGCGACTTTCGCGGCAGCGGCAGCGGCAGCGGCTCGTCACATCTCGCGGGGCCGGCTCGTCCTTGAGGCAAACAACCACGAAGGACGGCTCATGTTCGCTGCCTACCTCACGGTCACCATCATCGCCTCGGTCTTCACCGGGATCGCCGCCGTCACCTACCTGATCGGCCACGACTATCCCAAGACCCAGGCGGACATGAAGCGCATACCCCGGTCGTGGGTGCCGGTCCTGGGCGTGTTGCTCGCGGCGGGTTCCTCGGGTCTGCTGGCCGGCTTCGCCGTGCCGCTGCTGGGGGCGCTCGCCGCCGGCGGCCTGGTGCTGTACTTCGTCGGCGCGCTGCTCGCGCACCTGCGAGTGGGTTCCCGCCAGCTCGTGGGAGGGGCCGTCTTCCTGGTCACGGCGGTGGCCGCGCTGGCGGTGAACCTGAGCTACCACTTCGGATGATCGGGATTCGCGAAACGGACTAGCGGTCCGATCGCCAGGCACCGCCGCGTCAAGGCCGCCAGCCGAAGCGCCACCCCCGGTGGCGGGCGCGGAGGCCGTCCGCTTCGACTGGAACAACTCGGCGACCTGGGCCGCGGCCCGGCGGTGGGCCAGGGCCACCAGGCGCTGCCCGGCCTGTTCACGCGGTGGACGGTGCTGCGGCCCTCATGGTTCATGCGGAACTTCATCGGCTGCACCCCGCACGCCCGCCGCATCCGCGAGGACGGCGCCATCCGGACGGCCTCAGGCTCGGGGCGCGTCGGGTTCGTCGACGCGGACGACATCGCCGCGGTCGCCATCCGCGCCGACCTGGTGGCGCACCTGATCGACGGGCAGCAGACCGCGCCCGAAGACCTGCGGTCCGCGCTCGCGGCCCACCTCGACAACGTCCTCGGCACGGATTGAGCACCACGCCGGCCGGGAGCGCGCGCCCCCGGCCGGCGAGGCTCTAGCCGGCCGGGTGAACGTCGTGCAGCCCGCCCGCCGGCAGCAGTTCCTGGATGCGCGCCGCCGAAACCGCCCTGACCAGCTCGATCGCCTCCGCACCGGGCATCGCCGCCAGCCGCCGCCCGTCCCGCAGCCGCATCGCCACCTTCCCCTCCGGTGCCTCTCGCGGCCCGATCACCGCGACGTAGGGAATCTTCCGCCGGGCGGCGTCGCGGATCCGCGCACCGACCGAGGAGTCCCGGTCGACCTCCGCGCGCAGGCCCGCCTCGATCGCCGCGGCGGCGAAGGCGTCGGCGGCCTTGTGCTGGTCGGCGCCGATCGGCACGGCACTGATCTGCACCGGGGCGTACCAGACCGGCAACGACCCGGCGTGGACCTCCAGCAGGCTGGCGAACAGCCGTTCCATGGAGCCGACCAGGCTGCGGTGCACCATCACCGGCTGCGCCCCGGCGCCGGAGGCGTCGGTGTAGGAGAGGCCGAACTGGGCCGGCTGGTGGAAGTCGATCTGGATGGTCGCCAGGGTCGACTCGCGGCCGGCCGGGTCGGCGAGCTGCACGTCGATCTTCGGGCCGTAGAACGCGGCCTCGCCCTCGACCGCCCGGTAGGGCACCTCGGCGGCCTCAAGCGCCTCCCGCAGCAGCCGTTCGGCCTGCGCCCACGCGGCGTCCGCGCCGACGTACTTGCCGCCGCGTCCGCGCAGCGACAGCTGGTATGACGAGACCCGCAGGCCCAGCGCAGCGTGCGCCTGGCGCATCAGGTCCAGCACGGCGGCGACCTCCTGGCCGACCTGGGAGACCGGGCAGAAGATGTGCGCGTCGTTGAGCCAGATCGCGCGGACCCGGGACAGGCCGCCGAGCACGCCGGAGCGTTCCGCCCGGTACATGCCGCCGAGCTCGGCGATCCGCAGCGGCAGATCACGGTACGACCGTTGCCGCGACTTGAAGATCAGCGCGTGGTGCGGGCACAGGCTGGGCCGCAGCACCAGGTCGTCGCCGAGGTCCATGGGCGGGAACATGTCGTCGGCGAAGTTGCGCCAATGCCCGGACAATTCGAACATCTGGCGTTTGCCCAGCACGGGGGAGTAGACGTGCTGGTAGCCGGCGCGCCGCTCGAGTTCACGTAGGTAGGACTCCACCTCGTAGCGCGCGGCGGCGCCGGCCGGCAGCCAGAACGGCAGCCCGGCGCCGATCAGCGGGTCGGAGTCGAAGATGTCGAGCTCGCGGCCGAGCCGGCGGTGGTCGATGCTCATGGGGTGCCTCCTGGATAGGCGGCCGGCACCCACCAGGAACAACCGACGCGGCCCCGGGCGGATGCCCGGAGCCGCGTCGTCGCTGGGATCAGGTCAGCGCGATGCCTCGCCGGGACATCCCGGCGTCGTCGTCACCAACCCGAAAATCATGGATCCGACGGTACGACCACAGCCACGCACCCGGCAAAGGGGTTTCGCCTGCGCTGACCCGGCCGCCGGGGAGGTCTACCGCCGAGGGGACGACAGCACTCTCCATCCTCGTCCTGGTGACTGATTCGCCCGGGTGGGGGACGCCGGTCCTGTCGGCGATGCGACCCTGACCGCGCCGGCCGGGAACTGTCAGGGATGGTGGGTACAGTTCGGGATCGTCAGGGGGCTCCACCGCAGCGGGTAAGGATCGTCGGTTTGTCGTACTTCACGCGCTTCCGTCGCACGCCGCAGTCGCCGGCTGGCGTGAGCCGCCGGCGTCGCGTCGCCGCCGGGGTGCTCACCGTGCTGGCCGCGGTGCTGGTCTTCCTCGCCCTGGTCGTGCCGGATCAGATCACCCGCCTGCCGGCCGGCTCGTCGGTCCCGGCCGCGTTCGTGCGCATCCCCATCGAGGCCCTGGCCGCCCTGGCCCTGCTGATCGTGCTGCCGGCCCGGGCCCGCGGCATCGTCGCCGGAGTGCTCGGCGCCGTCCTCGGGCTGCTGACCATCATCAAGGTCATCGACATGGGCTTCTACACGATCCTGGCCCGGCAGTTCGACCCGGTGCTGGACTGGCCGCTGTTCGCCGACGCCTACCGCTTCGTCAAGGACTCGTTCGGCCGGCCCGCCGCCATCGCCGCGATCGCCGGGGCGATCCTGCTCGCCGCCGGCGTGCCGGCCCTGATGACGCTGGCCGTGCGCCGGCTGGCCGCGGTCGCCGCCGCGCACCGTCGGGTCAGCACCCGCGGCGTCGCCGCGACCTCGCTGGTCTGGCTGGCCTGCGCCCTGCTGGGCACGTCGTTCGTGCCGACGGTTTATGTCGCCTCCGACAGCGCGGCCGTGCTGGCCCACGACAACGTCCTGAAGGTCCCCGCCGCGCTGCAGGACCGGCGCGAGTTCGCCGCCGAGGCCGCCGACGACGCGTTCCGTGACGTGCCCGCCGAGCAGCTGCTGACCGGGCTGCGCGGCAAGGACGTGGTGTTCACCTTCATCGAGAGCTACGGGCGCTCGGCGATCGAGGATCCGAAACTGAACCGGCGCGTCGACGCGACCCTGGCCGACGGCACCCGGCAGCTCACCGCCGACGGCTTCTCCGCCCGCAGCGGCTTCCTCACCTCACCGACGACCGGCGGCGGCAGCTGGCTGGCCCACGCCACCTTCCATTCCGGCGTGTGGATCAACAATCAGCAGCGCTATCGCAGCCTGGTCTCCGGCGAACGGCTGACGCTGACCAGCGCGTTCAGCAAGGCTTCAGTCCTGTCAAGGGCGGCGGCGGGGCGGCCGGACGGGGGGTCCTCGGCGTGGCAGACCATCGGCGTCGAGCCCGGCATCACCTACGCGTGGCCGGAGGGCCGGTTCTACGACTTCGACCGCATCTACGATTCGCACACCCTGGGCTATCACGGGCCGTCGTTCAGCTGGGCGACGATGCCCGACCAGTTCACCCTCAAGTCGTTCACCGACCAGGAATACACCAAGCCCGGCCGGGACCCGCTGATGGCCGAGGTCACCTTCGTGTCCAGCCACACCCCGTGGGCGCCGATCCCGGCCCTGGTCGACTGGGACGACATCGGCGACGGTTCGATCTACACCGCGCAGCAGCGCGGCGCCAAGTCGGCCGGCGAGGTGTGGAAGGACGCCGTGGCCGTCCGCGAGGCCTACGCCACCTCCGTCAAATACTCGATCGACAGCGTGGTCTCCTGGGTGCGCGAGTACGGCGACGACAACCTGGTCCTGGTCATGCTCGGCGACCACCAGCCGGCCCCGATCGTGGTCGGCGCCACGGCGAGCCACGACGTGCCGATCTCCATGGTGACCCGCGACCCGGCAGTCCTGGACAGGATCGCCGGCTGGGGCTGGAACGCCGGGCTTGAGCCCGCCCCGCAGGCGCCGGTCTGGCCGATGAACGACTTCCGGGACAAGTTCCTGACCGCGTTCGGCCCGCAGAACGACCCGCCGCTGCCGTATTCCCCGCCGAAGCGGTGACCCGCCGCGCCAGGCTCCCCGCCGAAGCGGTGAGCGGGCGGTAAACCGGTGGAGCCCGCCCCGGCGGCCCGCTACGGTCGCCGGATGGACCAACGCACCATCCGGGTCACCGTCCGTGGCGCCTTCGACGGGCTCACCGCCGATCAGCGCGCCGAGCTGCTGGCCCATGCCGCCGAGCACGACGTCTCGTTCGCCGCGTTCACCGCCGAGGGGTCGCTGACCTACGACATCGCGGCCCGGCCGTTCTTCACCTTCCGCGTGGCCGAGACCGTCGAGCGTGAGCAGGACATCCCGGCCGCGGTGAGCCGGGCCGAGACCACCGCGGCGGCGTATCTGACCGCGCGTGGCTACGGCTTCAAGAATCTCAGCTCGCAGGCCGCCGACATGTCGCAGGTTCCGCTCGGCAAGCGTGGCCGCAAGCTCGCCGCCCGGGCCGACTGACCCGGCACCGCCGCGCCTTTCGGGACCGGCCAGAATCCAGGAGACGGGTGGGCTGCGTGAGCGGGCTGTTGCCGGGCGGATGGGTGCTGCGCACCGGCACGCCCGCCGATCTCGACCAGATCGCGGCCCCGCTGGCCGCCCCCGGCCGACGCGGTCGACCACCGGTGACAGCGGACACGGCAATATCCCTTTTGGCGGACATTGCCCTCCATGCTGGCGGACAGCTTCGCCCCCTCCAGGCGGACACCTCGTCGCTCGCTGTAGTGACCGAGCGAGGAGTCACGGACGGCCGTGGCGACGCTCCTGCGGGGCGCTGCCGGCTTAGGTCGTGGGCGCGGTGAGTCCTGCCGCGCCGCTTCCGCTCCTCGGCGCTGGCGCGCCTGCGGTGCGGGTCGGCTTGCCATCGAATCTCGTGGTTCGGGTGGATCCCGGGTCGCTGGGAAGGGCTCGGCTCGGTGCGTCGCAGAGGGCCGCTGGCTGGCGTCGGGGGCACATTTCGTCACCTGCTGTGATCGCGACATTTGGCACTCAGGCATGTCCGTACACGAGGAATCTCAGGTGTCCCCCAACACACCGGTGCGCTTGATGTGATCGTGAGGACTGCTCCGCGGCGGGGTGAAGCAACCAGCGCACCCCAGTCTCCATAGGTGAGTGAGGTGCGCTGATCAGCCTTCTGTCCCCGGGTAGCGCAGCGTCGAGTGGTGACGGCCCGGTCTCAAGCTGCTGAGGCGGCGGGCTGGCGCAGCGAACGACAACGCCGATGGGCATGTCAGTTCGTTTTGGTGGCAGGGCCGGCGCCGGCTTGATCCAGGCAGCGCTGGAGTCGTCGTAGGTATTGGTCGAAGGACTCGTCGGCCGGCCAGGTTTGGTAGGCCGTCGAGACTGCGGCGAAGGCGAGGTTGAACTGCAGCGCGGCCGCGAGAGGGTCCATACCACTGGTGCGGGTGGCGACCCAGTCACGCAGGTCGGTGCGGAACTGCTCGCCGAGATCCTGGGCCGACTGGGCGAGCGCGGGTGACTGCGCTTTGAGCCGGCGCTGCAGGGGCATCCGGTCGGCGAGGCGTTCGTTGAAGCCAATCATGATCGCGGTCAGCGAGTCCCACAGCGGCTCATCGGCGGGGCGCGCGTTCATGAGCGCGCGCCAGTGGTCGCGTTCTTCGGGGTCCTGGTCGAAGACGGCGGCTTCCTTGCTGGCGAAGTAGTTAAAGAACGTCGCGCGGGAGACGTTCGCGGCGGCGGCGATCTGCTCGACGCTGACGGCTTCGTAGCCGCGCTGGTCGAACAGTCGCAGTGCGGCGGCCCGGATGGCTCGCCATGCGGCCAGCTTCTTTTGTTCTCGCAAGCTCATCGTGTCACCTCTTCCCGCTGATCCTAGCTGTGGTGGACGCCGTCGATCATTAGACGGAGTCTAAGTTTGGTGTACCGTGGTGGAGGCGCAGGCGGTCAGACCGGTTCTGACCAGCGGCTTCAGCCGCAATACGCCCGCCTCGGAAAGGAATCTGCCATGAGCAAGGTCTGGTTCGTCACCGGGTCGTCCAAGGGGTTCGGACGGCAGTTCGTCGAGGGAGCACTCGACCGCGGGGACCAGGTGGCTGCCACAGCACGCAACACCGACACCTTGAGCGACCTGGTGGCCAAGTACGGTGATGCCGTCCTTCCCCTGCAAGTCGACGTGACCGACCGTGAGCAGGTCTTCAAGGCGGTCGCCGCAGCGCATAGGCGGTTCGGTCGCCTCGACGTCGTAGTCAACAACGCCGGCTATGGGCTGTTCGGCACGGTCGAGGAGATCACCGAGCAGCAGCTGCGGGACCAGCTCGAGACGAATCTGTTCGGTGTCTTCCACGTCACCCAGGCCGTCCTGCCGGTCCTGCGCGAGCAGAACTCCGGGCACATCATTCAGATCTCCACCATCGGCGGGGTCGCAGCCTTCCCGTCGCTCGGGGGCTACCACGCCTCCAAATGGGCGCTCGAAGGTCTGACCGAGGCCCTGGCTCAGGAGGTCAGCGGGTTCGGCATCAAGGTCACCCTCGTCGAGCCCGGCGGTTTCGACACCGACTGGAGCGGCGCCTCAGCGGTCTTCGCCGACGCCCAGCCCCAGTACGCGCCCCTGCACGAGGGCATGGCCGCGCAGATGGCCGGTGGCAGCCCCAAGCCCGTGGGGTTCGGGTCCGCGATCCTCAAGATCGTCGACGCCGAGAAGGCGCCACTGCGCGTGTTCTTCGGCGAGCAGCCGCTCGCGATCGCCTCGCACCTGTACCAGCGGCGCCTCGACGAATGGGCCGCGTGGGCCCCCGTCTCGCGCGAAGCCGAAGGCAAATAGCCGGCCATGGCAGCCGTCCGCATCGTCCTGAACATTCTGCAGGCCCTGCTGGTGCTCGCTACCGGCGCAGGCAAGCTCACCGGTGTGGCGTCCTCACACGCGATCAGGGACTCGCTGAACGTTCCGGCCGGTCGGTGGAAGCTCATCGGCGGCCTAGAGATGCTGGCGGTGATCGGACTGGTCACCGGGATCTGAATCCCGGTGACCGGCCTCGCCGCCGCGATCGGCGTCGTAGCCCTGATGATCGGCGCCATCACCACCCGCCGACAGGCGGGACAAGTCTGGGCCGGCGGAGTCGCAGCCGACACCGTCGTGTTCCTCATCGCGGCCACGGCGGCCGTTCTCAACGCGCTGGCAATCTGACCGTTTCTGCAAACGCCGTAACAGTCGGGCAAACCCCTCCCGTCAAGATCATCGCTAGCGTTACTTCTCGTTCCGATGTTCCTCAAGGGCGGTTCCCGCCGGTACGCGCGGACCTGCTCACCTTCTACCTGCCTTGACCTCCGACCTGGCCGGCGCCATGGCGGGGAGGTCCTCCGGACGGCCACTTCACCGAACGTGACCAAGTGATTACTATCGATTCATGATGGTAATGCGAGCGCTCCTCGTATTTATCCTGGTGGGGCTGCCGGCGGTCTTCTCCGCGCAGCCCGCGCCGGCGGCCGCGGCCGCCGCACCTCTCCTCACCGACGCCTACGGACGCGAGATCACGCTGCGCGGATTCAATGTCTCCGGCAGCGCGAAACTGTACGAGAACGGCCTGCTCCCGTTCCGCAGCACCGCGGACGCCGCCACCTCGGCGGCGGCCATGCGCGAGCTGACCGGGGCGAACGCGGTCCGCTTCCTGATCAGCTGGGAGGGGGTGCAGCCGGCCGCGAACCGGATCGACACCGCCTATCTGGACCGCGCCGCCGCGCAGATCCGCCAGTTCACCGACCGCGGCATCCGGGTGCTGCTCGACTGGCACCAGGACCTCTACTCCTCGCACCTGTTCAACCAGGGCAGCTGGTACACCGGCGACGGCGCCCCGCAGTGGGTGATCGACCTCGGCGACTATCCCACCGAGTCGTGTGGCATCTGCATCCTCTGGGGGCAGAACATGCTCACCAACAACGCGGTGCGGGAGGCCGCGTACGACTTCTGGCACCGGCGCGACATCCAGGACGCCTATCTCCTGCAGGCACGCGGCGCGCTCAGCTACCTGAGGAGCCGGGTGGCGTACCCGATGATGCTCGGCGTCGATCCGTTCAACGAGCCGTTCGACGGCGGCCTCGACGGCGCGGCCGGCACCACCTGGGAGGCTACCTATCTGCTGCCGTTCTACCAGCGGTTCCGCGCGGTCATGGACGAGACCGGCTGGGCCGACCGCCCGCTCTACGCCGAGCCCCTGGTCTTCTGGAACACCACGTTCGGCGAGGCCGGCGGCCTGTCCACGATCCCGGCGCTCGGCCCGCGCTACGTGTTCAACAGCCATTACTACGACGGCGCGCGGATGACCCTCGACCCGAGCGCGGCCGGCGACGGCACGTACACCTCGGCGATGAACCGCATCCGGGACCGGGCCGCCGCGCTCGGCACCGCCGCCTTCGTGTCCGAATTCGGCAACGCGCTCTCCGGCACCGGCAGCAGCGGGCGTACGCCCTGGATGGTCCGTGCCATGTACCAGGGCCTCGACTCGCGGTTGTCCGGCGGCACCTTCTGGAACAACGCCGCGAACGCCGGTGGCGTGCTCTCCGGCACGCAGTGGCACTGGGACATCTACAGCGGCAAGCACCGCGAGCTGATGAACGGCAATCCGGACAAGGTGCGGACCACCGGCGACGGCTGGAACGGCGAGGACCATTCGGTCATCGCCAACGGCGCGCTGCGCCTGGACCGGCGGGTCCTGGACCGCCTCTATCCCACGGCCGTCGCCGGCCGGACCCTTGCTTTCGGGTACGAGGATCTGGCGCGCGAGGGCTATGCGGGAGCGGGACGCCAGCAGGCTTGGATGACCGTGCCGTCCCGGCTGCCCACGATCGCCGCCCTGGTCAACGGCCGTCAGTACGGCGTCCTGGTCTGGCGGGAACCGGCCACCCCGCCGGGCGCCCCCACCGAACTGCACCTGCCCGGGGCGTTCCCGTCCGCCCGTACCGTGGTGGTCAGCGACCTCGGCGCCGTGCTCGGCGTCGCGGCCACCGGCCCGATCGCCGTGGCCACCGAGCCCGGGGCGACCGCCGCCCGCCGCCTGCTTCTGACCCCGCCTGTCGCCGCCGCCGGAACAGTGCACGTGGCCCTGGTCGTCAACGCCGACGGCACCACCCCGATCACCGCGGCGACCCTGACCGCCGCCCGGACCGAACTGCTCAGCTGGGCGGCGGCCGTCACCTGGTGATCAAGGCTGGTGCTTACCCCAGCGTCGCCAGCTGCGCCGGGGTAAGCACCAACGCCGCCGCGGCCACGTTGTCCCGCAGGTGCGCCACGCTGCTCGTACCCGGGATCACCAGCACGTGCCGGCCCTGGTGCAGGGCCCACGCCAGCCGTACCTGCTGGGAGGTCGCCCCGTGCGCGGCCGCGACCGCATCCACCGCCGCGTTGGTCTCCGCGCCCGCGCCCTGCTCGCGGGCGTCGCCCGCGAGGGTGAAGAACGGGACGAACGCGATGCCGCGCTCGCCGCAGGCCCGCACCAGCTCGTCGTGGCCGCGGCGGTAGTCCAGGCCGTAGCTGTTCTGCACGCAGACGACCGGGGCGATCGCCTGCGCCTCGTCGACGTGCGCGAGCGTCGCCGCCGACAGGCCCAGGTGCCGGATCAGGCCCCGCTCGCGCAGCGCGGCCAGGGCGGCGAACTGCTCGGCGCAGCTGCCGTGCTCCGGACCGCGCAGCCGCAGGTTGACCAGGTCGAGGTGGTCGCGGCCGAGCCGGCGCAGGTTCTCCTCGACCTGCTCGCGCAGCTGCGCGGCGCTGCGCGCCCACCCCTGCTCGCTCGGGCCGACCTTGGTGGCGAGCAGCAGGTCCTCCGGGTACGGCCGCAGCGCCGCCCGGATCAGCTCGGTGGCGTACCGCTTGGCGCCGGTGCCGACGCCCAGGGTCCCGCCGGGGGAGACGTAGAACGCGGCGGTGTCGATGTGGTTGACGCCGAGCTCCACCGCGCGCCGCAGCACCTGGACGGCCGGCGCCGGGTCCGGATCGGCCGTCAGGCGCATCGACCCGAACCCGAGCCGCCGTACGGTGTGCCCGCCCAGCGTCCAGGTCCCGGCGGCAGCTGCGTCGATCTTGTCGGTAGGCATCGCGCCAACCTATCCAAGCGCGGCTGCCGCGGTGGCCCGGCCGCTCACTGCTCGGTGGCGACCACGTCCACGTGCGGCCAGGTCAGCATCGCCGAGCCCCAGGTCAGGCCGCCGCCGAACGACGTCATCAGCAGCCGGTGCCCGGCCCGCAGCTGCTCGGCGCGGCAGGCGTCGCCCAGCGCGAGCGGGATCGACGCGGCGCCGGTGTTGCCGACCGTGGCCACGTTGCCGATCCGCCGGTCGTCGGCCACCCCGATCTGCTCCGCGACCCGGTCCAGGATCCGCTGGTTGGCCTGGTGGGCCACGAACCGGTCCACGTCGGCGACGGCGAACCCGGCGGCGGCGAGCACCCGCAGCGACGACGCGGTCATGTGCTCGACCGCCCGCCGGTAGACCTCCTGGCCGGAGATCGCCCAGTACGGGTCGCCGGGCTCGGACCGGGCCCGCTGGCGGCACCCGCCGGCCTCGATCCGGATCAGGTCCGCGGCGTCGCCGTCGCTGCCCAGGTCGAACGGGCCGATCGCCCCGGGCTCACCGGCCTCGCCGGCGCGCAGCACGACCGCCCCGGCGCCGTCGCCGAACAGGATCGCCGGGCCGCGGGTCTCCGGGGTGTGCTGCAGGAAGTACGAGTTGGTCTCCGCGCCGATCAGCAGCACCCGCTCGGCGATCCCGGCCGCGATCAGCCCGGCGCAGGTGGCCAGGCCGTAGACGAAGCCGCTGCACACCGCGCCGACGTCGAACGCGGCGGCCGGGGCGACCCCGACCCGCCAGGCGACCTCCGGGGCGGTGGCCGGGCTCATCCGGTCGGGTGTGGTGGTGGCCACCACGACCGCGTCCACGGCGTCGGTCTGCGCCGACTTGAGCGCGTTGCGGCCCGCGGTGGTGGCCAGGTCCGCCGTGGTGGTGCCCGGGTCCACGACCCGGCGTTGGGCGATGCCGGTGCGCCGGCGGATCCACTCGTCGCTGACGCCGAGGGCCGGCACCAGTTCGGCGTTGGAAACCGTGCGGCCCGGCACCACGGTGCCCAGCCCTTGCAGTACGGCGACTTTGCTCACATCTCTCCTTCGCGGGGTGTCCCTGGCGGTGACGCACGACACCCAGCATCGGCTCCGTCTCGCCCTGCCCGCACCTCACCACCGCACACCACCGGGGGAAATCCGCCGTTCGAGTTGCCCAAAGCCGGGGTCGCGCAGCACCACAACCCACCGTATGTCGAATGGCCGTGGCCCCACAGGCTCTACCCAGCGGTAGCTTGGCGTGCCTCTACGACGGCCGCCGGCACACGTGCAGATGACCTTCCCGCGGATACGGATCCCGGGCGCGGAGGGTCTGCTCGTAGGCGTACCCGCTCTTGGCGGCGACCCGGCAGGAGCCGGTGTTGTCGATCTGGTGCAGCAGCCGCAGGCGCAGCACGCCGGGGAAGGTCGCGAACGCCCACCGGGTCAGCGACCCGAGCGCCCGCGGGGCGATCCCGCGGCCGCGGGCGTACGCGGCGGTCCAGTAGCCGACCTCGGCGTCGTCGGCGGCCGGGTCGGGCCGTTTCAACGCGACGTTGCCGAGCAATGTCCCGCCGTCGTCCAGCACGGCGAAGCTGTACCGGTCTCCCACCCGCCAGCCGGTGTGCTGCACGTCGAGCCACTGCTGCGCCTCGGCGGGCCCGGCGGCGCGCACCCTCGTCCAGCGGTGCAGCAGCGGGTCGCCGGCGGCGGCGATCAGCGCGCCCGCATCGCCGTCGCGCCAGGCCCGCAGCGTCAGGCCCGCGACGGGCTCGGGCGTGCTCACGCCGTGGTCAGGCCGCGCTCACCGGCGCCGCGCTCGACATTGCGGAACATGGCGGAAAGCGTATCCGGTCGCCGGGCCGCCGGCGCAGCGGCCCGGCGGGCCTCACAGGTCCAGAAAGGTCTCGATCGCCTCGACCACCAGGGCGTGATCGTCGGCCTGCGGCAGCCCCGACACCGTCACCACCCCGACCACCCCGACGTCCGGCACCCGCACCGGGAACGCCCCGCCGTGCGCGGCATACTGCGCCGGGTCCACTCCGTACTTCGCGTCCAGCGCGTCGCCCTTGGCCGCCAGCCGCCGGCCCACCAGGTACGACGACGCGGCGAAACGCTCCACCACCCGCACCTTCCGGGCGATCCACACGTCGTTGTCGGCCGTGCTGCCCGGCAGCGCCGCGTGGAACAGCTGCTGCGTGCCGCGGCGGATGTCCACCGCCACCGGCAGGTCCCGGGTGGTCGCCAGATCGACCAGCAGGCTGCCCAGATGCCAGGCGTCCGCGTTGTCGAACCGGGCGAACGTCAGGCGCTGCTCGTGCTCCTCGAGCGCTTTGATGAGATCGTCGTCGGTCATGGCGCCCATTGTCGCGGCAAAGATCAGCCGCGGCCACGGCTACGCCGCAACCACAGCCCCAAAGAGCCCAGGATCACGAACACCGTCGCCGCACAGCAGACCGCTTTGAACACCGCCACCACTCCTTGATCCCGCTAAGGTCTTACCCCGTGCGCCTGGCCACCTTCAACCTGCTGCACGGTAGATCCCTGTCTGACGGCAAGGTACACGCCGACCGCGTCGCCGCGGCGGTGGCCGACCTGGACGCCGACGTCCTCGGCCTGCAGGAGGTCGACCGCGCCCAGCCCCGCAGTGGCCTGCTCGACCTCACCGCCATCGCCGCCGAGGCCCTGGGCGCGCCCGCGCACCGCTTCGCCGCCGCCGTCGTCGGCACCCCCGGCGAGACCTGGCAGCCGTGGCGCTCCGACGACGACAACGCCCACCCGCTGTACGGCATCGCCCTGGTCAGCCGCTGGCCCGTGCGGCGCTGGCAGATCACCCAACTGCCCGCCGCCCCGGTCCGCTCGCCGGTGTGGATCCCCGGGCCCCGCGGGCGGCTGACGATGCTCAAGGACGAACCCCGCATCCTGATCGCCGCGGTCATCGACGCCCCCACCGGCCCGATGACCGTGGCCAACACCCACCTGTCGTTCGTGCCCGGCTGGAACGTACGCCAGTTGCGCGCCGCCGTCCGCGCCCTGCGCGGGCTGCCCGCGCCCCGGGTTCTGCTCGGCGACCTCAACATGCCCTCCGGCCCGGTCCGCGCCTTCTCCGGCTGGCGGTCGCTGGCCCGCAGGCCGACCTACCCCAGCCCGTCCCCGCGTGCCCAGCTCGACCACATCCTGGCCGACCCGCGCGGCGCCGGCCCGCTCGGCCCGGTCCTGCAGGTGCGCACCCCGGCGGTCGCCATCTCCGACCACCGCCCGCTGGTCGTGCACCTCGACCCGCCCCGGACCGCGAACTAGGCGAGGATCTCGACCTTCAGGCTGATCCGGGCCAGGTTGTCGTCGCAGCCCGGAAGGTCCCGGGGCAGCGAGTTCTCGTAGAGCGTCATCGGTATGGCGGCGGCGCTGGACACCGCCACCTCCGCATACTCCTCGATCCGGCCCTGGCCCGCCCCGCAGCTGTCCCCGGGCCCCGCCGGGGCCCGGTAGAGGCGGGCGATGGTGCCGGAGACCCAATGGCTGTCGGCCACATCGCTGCCGATGTCGCAGCTGACGTAGAACGACGAGGGGCCCACGCCGGAGCCCGCCACGTCCAGGTCGTAAACCTGGCTGGAGCGGATGATCTGGCCGTTGTCGTCGACGGTTATCGGCACCCGCTGGTCGAAATTGACGACTTCGCCCCTCGCCTCCTGGCCGGACTGCTCCGGATCCTCGAAAACGCTGTATCGGCACTGCACGGAGATCTCTCCCTTCGTGGTGTCGGCGGCCGCCAGGCCATTGCTCATCAGGGCGAATCCGCCGCCTGCCGCCAGTAGGAAAGTGAATCCGGCGACGGCGCGTCCATTTCTCAGCATGACGACGACCGTAGGAGCGGCCGGCCGGGTCGGACAGGGGCAGCTGTCCCGGATCCGAAAATCGCCGCCCCGGGACATTTGCCACTACGCGGGTGGCAGCCAATTCGCCAAGCTCGGACGCAGCTTTCCCAGATATGTCGTTCCCGCGGAGAGGACCCACCATGTTCCCTGCCCGTTTCACCACCACCGGCCGGCGATCGCGGAAACGGTGGCTGGCCGGTGCGGCTACCGCCGCCACGGCGGTAGCCGCGGCGCTGGTCATCCCCTTCTACGCCGGCGCCGCGACCGTCGGGGACACCTACGTCGCCCTCGGCGACTCGTACTCCGCCGGCGTCGGGGCCTCGCCGTACCTGAGCAACGCCGCCACGATCCCCCCGGTGGACACGCTCACGGTCATCAAACCGCCGAGCAACGTCGACTACATCAGCGACTGCAAGCGCTCCACCAAGTCCTACCCGGCCCTGCTGGCCACCGAGTTCGGCAAGGCGGAGGGCTTCATCGAGTCCTTCACCTTCGCCGCGTGCAGCGGGGCGACCACGACCGAGGTCCTGCAGCGGCAGTGGGCGGCGCTGGGACCCGAGACCAGCCTGGTGTCGCTGACCATCGGCGGCAACGACATCAAATTCGCCGACGCGATGGCCGAATGCGCCAATCCGCTCGTCCTGTTCCCCGACTGCCAGGGCAAGATCAACCAGTCGTTGCAGATCCTGCGCGACGACCTGCCCAAGAAGCTGCAGGACACCTACACGACCATCCTGTCCCAGGCGCCGAACGCCCGGCTGAAAGTGCTCGGCTATCCGAAACTCTTCGACGAGCAGGGCACCTGCTCCATCGTCGAGAAGGTCTTCAATCCCAGCCCGGAAAAACGCAGGGAAATGAACGACGCGGCCGAGGAACTCAGCCAGGCCATCCACGCCGCGGTCGCCGACGTCGGCGGAAAGATCCAGTTCATCGACGTGCAACCACAGTTCGACGGGCACGGCATCTGTGGGCCGGACCCGTACCTCACCGAGCCCAAGGACAACCTCACGTCCACCGGCGACTCCTATCACCCCAACGCCAAGGGCTACGACGCGTACAAGCACGCCCTGCAAACAGCGCTCGGCGCCTGAGCCCCTTTTCCCGTTCTCGACAGCTTTCGACAAGTGGAGGTAGGACCCATGTCAAACAAGGACAAGGTTTCGTTCTGGCGCCGCCGCGGCACGCGACGCTCGGCGCTGGCGTTGATCGTCGCCACCGTGACCACCGCGGGGACCTTCGCCGTTCTCCGTGACGCGCTCGCCTACGGGCCGGGCAGCCCGCCCAGCGCCGCCGAGGCGCGGCAGCAATGGAGTGACCTGCGGCTCGCCGGCAACCTGCAGGACGAGTTCGACACCGCCGGCTACAGCCGGGCCCGTTTCCCGCATTGGCGCATCGTCGGCCCGCCCAACGGCCAGCCGGGCGGGCCGAACTGCACCGCCGACAAGTGGACCAAGATCCGCGACAGGTCCCTCGGCGCGGTGAACGGCTGCGAGACGGCCAACGGCACCTGGGTGTCCGGGTACGACAACGTGACGATCACCAATTCCAGCGGCCTCGACATCGACCACATCGTGCCGCTGCACGAGGCGTGGAAGTCCGGTGCCGACGAGTGGACCGATGAGGACCGGGCGGTGTTCGCCAACGACGTCGTGGTCAACCTGGTGGCGACCTCCCCGGCCAGCAATCGCTCGAAGGGCGACCAGGACCCCGCGTCCTGGATGCCGCCGAACGCCGGCATCCACTGCCAGTACCTGACGTGGTGGGTCGAGGTGAAGGTCAAGTACGACCTCGACATGGACAACGACGAGTACGACGCGGTCCTGAGCGGGCTCAACAACTGCTGACGACTTCAGTTGTGCACAACTGAATCGTGCGCTACTGTTCTCGGCATGGCAGGCACCGACACCACCACCGGGCTCGAGCAGATGATCTGCTTCGACCTGCACGCCGCCTCCCGCGCCATGACCGGGCTCTACCGCCCCGCCCTCGACGCCCTCGGGCTCACCTACCCGCAATACATCGCCCTACGCGTCATCTGGCACCGCGGCCGCCTCACCGTCCGCGACCTGGGCGCCGCCCTACACCTCGACAGCGGCACCCTGTCGCCCCTGCTCAAACGCCTCGAACACCAAGGCCTCATCCGACGCGAACGCGGCACCGACGACGAACGCACCGTCTGGATCAGCCCCACCGCGGCCGGCACCGCCCTCGAACAACGCGTCGCCGACCTGCCCCAACGCCTCGCCTGCGCCCTCGACCTCACCATCGAGGAATTCACCCAGCTGCACCACCTGCTCACCCGCATCCGCGGCGCGGCAACCACCACCACCATCGCCTGACCAGGGGAGAAGCACCATGACCGCGCTCTACACCGCATCAGCCACCGCCACCGGCGACGGCCGCAGCGGACACACCCGCTCCAGCGACGGCGTCCTCGACCTCGACCTCGCCGTCCCCAAGGAGATGGGCGGCCCCGGCGGCCACCTCACCAACCCCGAACAACTCTTCGCCGCCGGCTACGCCGCCTGCTTCCACAGCGCCCTCAAGCGCGTCGCCAGCTCGCAGAAGATCACCCTCACCGACACCGCCATCACCGTCGACGTCGGCATCGGCCCCCGCGAGCAGGGCGGCTTCGGCCTCACCGTCGCCATCGAGGCCGAGCTCCCCGGCCTCGACGAGGCCACCGCCCAGAGCCTCATCGACGCCGCCCACCAGCTCTGCCCCTACAGCAACGCCACCCGCGGCAACGTGGACGTCACCCTCACCATCGCCTGACCCGGGGGAACCCATGCCTACCACCACCGTCAGCACCGGCGTCGAGCTCTACTACGAAGACTTCGGCACCGGCGACCCCGTCGTCCTCATCCACGGCTGGCCCCTGTCCGGCCGCAGCTGGGAAGCCCAGGTCCCGGCCCTGATCGCCGCCGGCCACCGGGTCATCACCTACGACCGCCGCGGCTTCGGCAACAGCACCCAGACCTGGGACGGCTACGACTACGACACCTTCGCCGCCGACCTCGACGCCCTGCTGCGCCACCTCGACCTACGCGAGGTCACCCTCGTCGGCTTCTCCATGGGCGGGGGAGAGGTGGCCCGCTACCTCGGCACCTACGGCAGCGACCGGATCGCCAAGGCCGTCTTCGCCGGCGCCGTCCCGCCCTACCTCCACAAGAGCGCGGACAACCCCGACGGCGCCCTCGACGACGCCACCATCCAGGCCTTCCAGCAGGGCGTCAGCACCGACCGGATCGCCTTCGTCGACGCCTTCGCCACCAACTTCTTCACCGCCGGCACCACCGGCAAGGTCAGCGACGCCCAGGTCCGCTACGCCCAGGAGCTCGCCCACGTCGCCTCACCCAAGGGCACCCTGGACTGCATCACCGCCTTCGGCCGCACCGACTTCCGCGGCGACCTCGGCAAAATCGACGTACCGACCCTGGTCATCCACGGCGACAGCGACGCCATCGTGCCCTTCGAAAACAGCGGCAAGCGCACCCACGAAGCCATCGCCGGCAGCCGCCTCGTGCTCATCAAGGACGGCCCGCACGGCATCAACGCCTCACACCCCGCCGAGTTCAACCAGGCCCTGATCGACTTCCTCACCAGCTGATCGCGGTCCCGGCCGCCGGAGATCCGCCGCTCAGGCGGACCTCCGGCGGCCGACCCAGCTCAGCCCTGCGGATTGAACGGAATCCCGGCGGGCTTGGCCGCATTGAGCAGAGACTCGAACGAACCATCCTTGATCTTGATGGTCGCGGAGCCGAAGTTCGCGCTCATCAGCCTGTCCCGCAGCCCGGCACCGGGCCACCCGTCCCAGCCCACCAGGGGCGGATAGCGCCAGTTGTGGTAGTGATTCTCCGGCGGCTCGTCGTTGGTGTTGGCGAGCCGAAAGAAGTGCGTCGACGCACCGTCCTTGTGATAGACGACCTTGGGGTGCGACCCATCGAAGCGCACCTGCGAGCGCGCATAGGTCCGCTGACTGGCATGCTGCGTGGTGGACACGAACTCGACCTGGTTGGACGCCTGATCGACCCAGGAGATGACGTGTTCCCAGTCGTGCCGGTGGCCGCCCAGGCCGCTTCCGTGCACAGCCTGGTCCTTCTCGAAGTAACTGGCGTAGACGATCGCGCACCAGCCGTTGTTGCACTTCGACCGGGCATACGTCTGCGAGCTGTCCAGATCGGACCGGTCCCGGCAGCTGCCGTTGATGGCCCCGGTGGTCTTCAGCCCGCCGTTGAGCGTGCCGTCCGGACTGATGGCCGCCACGGCGTAGCAGCCGTCGCCGTCATAGTCGAAGGCGGGCGAGAACGATGCTTCGTACCCTCCGGCATTCTCCGGCAGATTCCGCAACGGATCGGCCAAGGCCGCCGTCGCCGGAAGGATGACCCCCAGCGCGGCCAACCCGGCCGCGATCCGAAACAGGACACGACGATGGCGCCCGACGAACGTGGCGGAGAGCGGCGACGATGACACGAGTCCAGCCCAGCCTTTCCTGGCATCGACGCGCCTCGGCCGGCTGCTCCGCCGATGCGCGATCATCTATATCTCACGCCGCGGACCCGCGGGTCAATGACCAGACGCGAAATAAACTCGCAATCTGCGGGAGCTGAGCGACGGTCGCGCTCCACCGGCTAATCCGCCAACCCACCCAGCGCACGATTGGTACGGTTCGCCCGCACCGCCGCGCGCTGCTGCGCCGCCGTCACCTCGATATAGCCCTGCGACGTCGTCAGCGACGCGTGCCCCAGCAACCGCATGATCTCCGAAGCGTTCGCACCGTCCTCCGCCAGCCGCGTCGCGAAGGTATGCCGCAACGCGTGCAACTGCGCACCCCGCGGAACCCGGTCGGTGATACCCGCCCGGCGATAACAGGACTCCACCAGATACTGCAACCCACCACGCTTGAGCGGGGCACCCTTCCGGTCCAGCAACAGCGGATCGCCGGCCCGCAACCGCCCGAACCGCACCCGCCGGCTCTCCAGATAACGCTCCACCACGGCATCCAGCTCCGGCTCGATCGGCACCGTCCGCGGCCGGCCACCCTTGCCCGCCACCTCGACCCGCCGCTCACCCGGGCGACCCAGCACCGAACCCGCCCGCAGCGCCAGCAGCTCCGACAGGCGCAGACCCGCGCACAGGGCCAGCGCCAGCACCGCCACGTCCCGCTCCGGCCAGGGATCACGCTGGCGCTCGTCGGGGTGGTTGACCGCCTGCAGGAGCTGCTCCGGGGTGTCCTCCCCGCGCAGCGGCTTGGGGGAGGGGACCGCCATCCGGGGCTTGCCGACCGCGGGCATCGGGTTGCCGGCGACGATGCCGTCGACCACCAGGAAGCCGAAGAAGGAATTCCAGCTCGACCAGCAGCGGTAGACCGAGGCGGGGGCCCGGCCACCGGCGAAGATCGCGAACGCCGATCGCAGGGACCTGGGGGAGAGGTCACGCAGAGTGACGTCGTCACCGATGAGCTTCAGGACGGTGGTCAGATCCCGGCGGTAGGCCATCAGGGTGTGCTCGGAGGGCTTCCGGACCGCCCTTGCGCCGAGGAAGTCTTCTATGAGAGTTTCTACCTTGATGTCTTGTTCGTCCTGCATAAGGAATATTATGCAGGAAATAACCACTCAGCGGGGCCCGAGATCGCGTCGACTTTCCCCGTCGCGACATGCGCGCGGGACGGCGCTACATGCCCAGGGCGGCCGAGGGCGGGATCTTGTTGTGCGGGTTCTCCTTGTCGCAACGGCAGCACTGCAGGTAGGGCTGGCCGTCCTCGGTGGAATGCCTGGTCCATTTGTGCCAGCCCAGCCGGCACGTCCACGGCTTGCTCATGACCTGACGCTACGACCGGGCCGAGATCGTCTGCTTCCGCTGGGCGGTCGGCCGCCGCCAACCATTCCGGTACGCCGTGAGCGCCGATTCCACCAGACGGCTTCTCCTGAGCTTTCGCCGACCGTTCGAGTCCGCGTATGGCCGCGCGGGGCCCTCTTCCCCGCTCAGGTTGACATAATGTCAATTATCGACCAAGCAAGCTAACGTCTACGCTGGACGACGCCACGAGCGCGATCGTCTATGTGTGGGATGCCGACGAGGACTATTGGGACGGGCTGCTGCCCGATGGCCACGACGACCCGTCGAACCCGTTCGCCCACGCCTCCGGTATCGACTTCTTCGAGGCTGCCACCCGTCGGCTGGCAGCGGTCGGGGCTCGATCGCCGCGGCTGTTGCTCGCCGACCGCAGCAAGAATTCGCACCCGGCTGGTCGGCGGCCCGCTTCGGATCGCCGAGGGTGACTTCCCGAGCCGGGAGTGGATGCTCGACGTCGCCGACTTCCATCTGCGGAGGGCGCTCGCCTGCGGTCTCCCCCCGCGCGGCTCCCCGGGCGGATGGGGTGGTCGCTGCTGGTCGAGGATGGAGTCATGAGTGAGGAGCCGTTGCCGGGTGGGTTTGTCGGTGCTGCCGTGCGGGTCGGCGCGACGGTTCGTAAGGCTCCCCCGGCCGATGCTGTGTTCGTGCGCCGGCTGCTCGGGTTCTTCGCGGAGCGGGGGTGGTCCGGGGCGCCGCGGTCTCTCGGTGTGGACGAGTTCGGGCGTGAGGTGCTGAGTTTTGTCGACGGTGAGGTGCCGTGGGGTGCGGGTGCTCCCCCGGTGGGTGATGAGGCGCTGGCGGCGGTGGCGCGGCTGGTGCGGGAGTTCCATGAGCTGACCGCGGGTTCGGTGCTTGCCGGCGGGCAGGAGGTGGTGTGTCATCACGACCTCTCCCCCGGTAACACCGTGTTTCGGGGTGGGTTGCCGGTGGCGTTCATCGATTGGGACATCGCGGGGCCGGGGCTGCGGGTGCAGGACGTGGCGCATGTGTGCTGGCAGTTCGTGCCGTTGGGTCCGGGTGTGGCGGTCGTGGACGCGGTGCGGCGGGTGCGGGTCGTCGCTGAGGCGTACGGGTGGGGTGATCTGTCTTTGTTGGTGGAGACGGTCTTGTGGTGGCAGGACCGGTGTTGGCGTGGGATCGAGGCGGGTGCCGCCGAGGGGGTGCCGGCGATGGTGCGGTTGCGGGATGCCGGTGTGGTCGGGGCGGTGCGGTCGGCGTACGAGTGGACGGTGTGTCATTCCGCCCGCCTGGGTCGCTGAGCGGTTCGCGGAACATCGCTCCGAACTACTGCGATGGGGCATTCACCGGGCCCTATTGACCCGTCGTTGACGGCAGATTAGCGTTGCCGTTACGACCCTGTTAAAACGTTTCACCTCCGGGTCGGTGGGCGATGTGTGCTGGCCGTCGCGGGCTCCTCCCCCGCTGCGCCGTCGGGGTGAAAAGATTTCACGACATTGGGAGCCGCCGTGCGCCGCGCACTCGTCGTCCTCGCCACTGCCGCCGCGACGCCGGCGGTGACTCGATGAGGCGCCGCACGATCCTCGGGCTGGGCGCCGCCGCCGCGCTCCCCTGGCCCGCGCCTGCCCGGGCCGGGGGGTCCGCTGCCGCCGCCGACGCGCGGGCGAAGTTCCGCTGGTGGTGGCCGCACGGGCTGGTCGACCCGGCGGAGATCGCCCGGGAGATCGACCAGATCGCCGACGCCGGCTTCGGCGGGGTCGAGATCCAGGACGTGCACCACAGCGCCCGGCAGGACCTCGACGCCGCCGGGCACGGCTGGGGCACCGCGCCCTGGCTCGCCGCGGTGCAGACCGCGCTGCGCCGGGCCAAGGCGCGCGGGCTCACCGTCGACCTCGCGGTCGGCCCGAGCTGGCCGGCCGCGGTTCCGACGATCACCCCGGACCATCCCGCCGCCGCCAAGGAGCTGGTGCACACCGCGACCCCGTTCACCGGCGGCATCGCCACCGCCGTCGAGCCGGAGGTGTTCGCCGCGCAGGTCGCCCGGCTGGTCTCCCCCGGTGTGCTCGATCCGGCCTCGGTGCGGGTGGTGCCGGTGACCGGCGGGCGGGTCGAGGTGACCGTGCCGGACGGGTCGTGGCTGTTGTTCACCTACCGGGTGCGCGGCTCGGGGCAGCAGCCCGAGGGCGGGCCGCACACCGTGCCGGCGTCCTACGTCGTCGACCACTTCAGCGCGGCCGGCACGCAGGCGATCGTCGAGGTGTGGCAGGCGGTGGTGCTGACCCGCGGCATCCGGCGGCTGCTGCGCGAGGCCGGCGGCGACCTGTTCGAGGACTCCCTCGAGCTGGAGACCGACGCGACGCTGTGGACGCCGGCGCTGATCGCCGAGTTCGCCCGGCGCACCGGTTACGACCTGCTGCCCTATCTGCCGATCGTGCTGCAGCAGAAGGGCAAGTACCTGTACGCGTTCGACGCGGACACCACCACCCACGCCCGCGACGACCTCAATCAGGTGCTGTCCGATCTCTACCATGAGCATCACCTGCTGCCGCTGCGCGCCTTCGCGCACGGCCTCGGGCTGAGCCTGCGGGCCCAGCCGTACGGGCTGTCCACCGACGCGATCCGCAGCGCCACGCTGCTGGACGTGGCCGAGGGCGAGTCGCTCGGCTTCAAGAACCTGGACGACTTCCGGGTGCTGGCCTCGGCCCGCGACATGGCCGGCACGGAACTGCTGTCGTGCGAGGCTGCGGCGTACGCCAACGGCGCCTACAGCACGACGTGGAACAAGGTGCTGCAGACCATGGGCAGCGTGTTCGCCGGCGGGGTCAACCAGGCGGTGCTGCACGGGTTCGCATACCGGGACGCCCCCGGCGCCGCGTGGCCCGGGTTCGCGGCGTTCTCGCCCTACGGCGGCACCGGGATCGGCTATGCCGAGGCGTGGGGGCCGCGGCAGCCGACGTGGCGGCACGTGGCGGACGTGGCCGGCTGGTTCGCGCGTACCCAGCAGGTCCTGCGCACCGGCACCGCCCGTACCGATCTCGCGTTCTTCCGGCAGAAGGGCTTCGCCGCCACCGGGATCGGTGCACCCTGGGCGACCAACGACGGCATCCCGATCGGCTGGACCCACGGTTTCGTCGACGAGGCGTCGCTGGAACTGCCGGCCGCGGTGGTGCGCGACCGCCGGCTGGGCCCGCCGCGCTATCGCGCGATCATCCTCGACGGTGACGCCTTCCGCGGCCGGGAGCACACCCTTTCGGTACGCGCGGCGCGCCGGCTGCTGGGTTTCGCCCGGGCCGGCCTGCCGATCGTGGTGCTCGGCGACTGGTCCGACGCGCACGTGACCGGCCGCACCTCCCCGGCCGCGAACGCGGCGCTGCGGGCGCTGCTCGGCGATCTGCTCGCGCTGCCGGTGGTACGGGTGGTGGCCGAGCAGAGCGGCATCCCGGCCGCGCTGGCCGGGCTGGGCGTGACCCGGGACGTGGAGTACGAACGGTCGTCGCTGATGACCGTGCACCGGGTCGACGGCGACACCGACCACTACTACCTGGCCAACGCGCGGCATGCGGAGAACCGGGTGATCCCGCCGATCGACCAGGACGTGTGGCTCACCACCCGGTCGCCGCGGTCGGTGCCGGTGCGGGTGGACGCCTGGACGGGCCGGAGCGAGGGCGTCGCCTTCACCCGCGTCGGGAACCGGGTGCGCGTGCGCGTCGCCCTGCAGCCCGGCCAGTCGATGCTGCTCGCCCTGCGGCACCGGCCCGCCGGGATACCGGTCCGCCGGTTCGTCGGGCCGCCGACGCCGCTGACCGGCTGGGAGCTCGAGGTCGAGGACTGGCAGCCCGCCGGCGTCACCCGGCACCGCCTGGCGCTCGACGGGCTGCTGCCCTGGTCGTCGATCCCGGAGCTGGCCGACGTCTCCGGCATCGGCCGCTACCGCACCACCGTGGAGGCGCCCGCCGGTGCTCGGCGCGCCCTGCTCGAGCTCGGCAAGGTGGTCGACACCTGCCGGGTACGCCTCAACGGCCGGCTGCTGCCGCCGGTCGACGTGCTGCACCCGGTGGCCGACCTGAGGCTGCGGGCCGGGCCCAACACGATCGAGGTCGAGGTGGCCACGACCCTGCTCAACCGGCTGCGGACCACCAACCCGGCGGTCTTCGCCGTCGCCACCCGGCAGGCGTGCGGCCTGCTGGGTCCGGTCCAGCTGCGGTGGTACCAATGAATTGACCACTTTCTATATCGATGGCTGCCGCATATGCTCGCGGGATTCCCCCTGAGGAGCACGATGTCACGGCGATCCAGACTCCTGCGCTGGTCCTTGTGCGCCGCCCTGCCGGCGTTCGCGATCGGGGCGCCACCCGCCGCCGCGGCCGGCGCTGGGGGCCCGGCCGCCGACTTCGCGGTGTTCGCCTTCAGCCAGTCCGACGTGGGCCAGGAGGATCCGCAGGTCTACCGGCTGGCGCCCGACGTCACCATCCGGGCCATCGGGAAGTGGTCCACCAACGGCGACGAGGCCACCGACTACAACTTCGCCCAGATCGCGCGTTATCACCGCAAGGGCATCACGTTCATGGGCAGCGGGACCGCCAGCGTCATCTTCCCGCAGGACTTCGCCACCGCCGCCGTCTTCGATGACATGTCCACCCGCGACGCCGACAACAACCCGGTGCCCCATGACGAGTTCGGGTTTCCCGAGCCGGCCCGGCGCGGCAACATGTTCAACCCGAAGTACCGCCGCTACCTGCTGGACTGGGCCAAGATCCAGGTCGACGGCGGGGTGGACGGGGTCAACTTCGACGAGGTGAACGCCGGGTTCAGCGGCGGGCAGAAGTACGGCTTCAACGGCAACGAGGGCTTCGACGACTACGCCGTCGCGGACTTCAACCGGTACCTGCTGGCGAAGTATCCCGCCTTCACCGCCGCCGACTGGAAGTCCCGCTTCGGCATGTCTGACGACAACCTGGTCCGCGGCGACGTCGCGCCCGACGACCTGGCGCGCAACTTCAACTACCGCGGCTACCTGCGGGCGCACGGCTGGCATCTCGACCCGCTCGCGGCGGCCAATCCGCTGGCCGGCGAGTGGGGACGGGTGATCGCCAACCGGATGTACGCCGACGACACCTCGTTCACCGCCACCTACCTGCGGCGCTACTGGAAACAGACGGTGGACGAGCTGCGCGCCTACGCCAGGCGCACGGCACACCGCCGGATCCTGATCAGCTCCAACGGGCTGCTGCCGTACGTGGACTTCACCAGCGTGGGAATGTACCCGTGGAACCCCGACGAGCAGACGCCCGACTACCGCGGGGCCGACTACGTGCCGGTGGTCGACGGCCACCTCAACGGCGCCAAGTCGCTGCAGGCGAACTACCGCTACCTCAAGGACAAGAGCCGGCAGATCGCCGGTGACGTTCCGGTCGCGGTGTTCATCGACTGGCCGAACGACATGATGACCAACTACCTGAACCTGCCGCCGGGCGAGCAGCGGGACTACTGGCGGATCTTCGGCGCCGAGGCCTACGCCAACGGCCTCTTCCCGGCCTTCCACCTGAAGGACACCGTGGGCAGCCCCACCGCGGAGCAGCAGGGCCTGCTGGGCTTCTTCCAGACCTACAGCCAGTTCTACCGCAGCCACCGGTCGCTCTACCGCGACAACGCCGCCGGGACGCAGGCCGTACGCGCCGGGGCGGACCACGTCTCGGCCAGCGTGCTCGTCCAGCGCGGCAGCGGAACGAGGACGCTGCACCTGGTCAATCACCACTACGACCGGGGCATCATCGCCCAGGCCGGCTTCGCCGTGGAAACCGACGTGCCATCCTGCCCGCGGCGGATCACCATGATCTCCCCGGACTTCGCGGGGTCGAAGGTGCCGGCCTCCTCGTGCCGGCACGGCAAGCTCACGGTGACCGTCGACCGGCTCAACTATTACAACGTCATCGTGCTGAGGTAGGCCCAGACGAGCCGCCGGCCGCCGCCCGGGCAGCTTGCTCGAGCTTCGCCCGGTAGGTCTCCCGGGCCGCCGTGTCGATCCGCTGCTCGTGCTCGGCTCTGAGCCCGGTCCGGCCGTCGAGCTGTTCGCGCAGGATGTCGGCGTGCCCGGCATGCCGGGTGGTGTCCTGCAGGACGTGGACCACGACGGTGAACAGCTGCACGTCGGGATGCGGCCACCACGGCACGTGGCCGGGGGCGTCGACGGGAAGCGCCTGGATCGTGGCGTCCGCATGGTCACACGCGCGCTGGTAGAAGCCGAGGATCTGTTCCCGGGTCTCGTCCTGGGCGACCCACAGGTCGCTGCCGTCGGCGTCCCGCCAGTGCCGCAGCGGCTCCGGGAACGGGCGGCCGAAGACCTCACCGAAGTACCAGGCCTCGCAGGTCGCCAGGTGCTTGACCAGACCGAGAAGATTGGTCCCGGTCGCTGTCAAGGGACGCCGGACGTCGTACTCGGACAGGCCGTCGAGCTTCCAGACCAGGGCCTCACGAATCACCTTGAGCCGGCCGTGGAGGAAGTCCTTCGCGAAATCATTGATCACGGTGCAGGAGCCTGCCATGCGACAGCAACTCGCTTCAGAGCCAGCGCTCGATCTCTCGGTTGATACTCTGCGGCGGTGCCGAACCTGCGCCGCTCCGTCCGCGCGATCATCCTTGATGAGCACGACCGCATCCTGCTCTGCCGGTTCGACTTTCCCCACCCGGCGGTGCCGGAGCAGGCGATGGCCGTTTGGGCGGCCCCGGGCGGCGGCATCGAGCCCGGCGAGGACCCGCTGACGGCTCTGCGCCGAGAACTGCGCGAGGAGACCGGCCTGACGATCACCGCCGATCCACCGCACGTCTGGCACCAGGAAGTCGTGGCCGCTGACCACGCACCGGGCTTCGACGGCATCGTCAACGACTACTTCCTCATCCGCGCGCCCCACTTCCAGCCCCGCGGCGAGCTGACAGACGACCAACTCGCCGCGGAGCACCTGGCCGCGTTCCGGTGGTGGCAGCTCTCGGAGATCGCTGGCCATCCGGGACCTGAGCTGTTCTCACCCCGCGACCTCACCACACCCTTGGCAGCGCTTCTCATGGCAGGGACGCCGGACCAGCCGGTCCCACTCGGCCTCTAGCGAGCTCCGGGCATGCGCAGCGACAGTACCCCGTGTATACAGGCGCAGAGATCTTGGGCGGTGAGTCCCGGCGCGCATCCGACGTCGCACGCCCGGGCGACCGCCCGCAGCGACGGGACCGCGAGTGACATCCTGGTCGACGCGAGCTTGAACGTCGCTGAACTCAGGCTGGCCCGGGATGCGGCGCCGGAAGCGGCGGCGACCCGTACGGGGAGTGCGTGTGCGAACCGGGGTAGACGCCGCCCTCACGGCCGCCGCCCGCGGCCTGGCCCTGTTCCCGCTGCCACCCGGAGGCTGTGTCCCCGGCCCCAGGCTGGCGGCACGTTCCCTTCCACAAGGCGCTGAGCTGTGCGGTCGGCCGCCAGCCAGATGAGCCGACCCAGCACTGCGGTCACCGCGGAGTCCAACCATCAGCGTGGACTTATCGCTATAGCGACGGATCAGGGCAACCTTGGACGAACCAATCCCCACTCGGGTGCGCGGCACTGGCAGCATGGAGGCATTCGACCGGGGCCGGCGCTCCGCCCCCACGCGGAGCGGGTCTCGATATTTTCCAGGACACACGGCTGGGTGACGCCGAGAGACCGGCGGTGAATGATGGAGCGGAAACCCCAAACGCGAAGATCAAAGATTTTCGGCGGGGTGTTGACCGGGATCATGGTTCTCGCCGTTGTGGCCGTCTGCCTCTGGGTGTGGGGGCTGAAACCGATCCTCACAACGGTGGCTGAACTGTGGAAGGCGATCCCGGCCAGCGACCGTCCCACTGTCGCGATCGGGCTCGCAATCGTGGGCGGGACCCTAGTGATTCCCGCCGCCTTCGCGGGTTTCCTCGCCATGATCGGGCCCGCGCGGGACAGCGGCACAACTCGACGGAGGCGCACCCGCGCAGACACCTACGGGATCGACAACCACACCTACACCGGCATGTAGGCAGGATCCGGCTCACCTCTGCCTCTGCCGAAATGTGAATGCACACGGATGGCCGCAGGCCCTCTGTAGGCACACTGGAACTGCTCCCAGGTGCCGTAGGTGTCGGGTCAGGCCGGGAGCGTCACCCGGACGCCGCCGGAGAAGAACGAGTCGTGCAGCTCGACGGTGGTCAGCGCCGTCGAGGTCGGGACGTCGAAGACGATCTTCCCCACGACCTTGTCGCCCGGGTCGATCTTCTGCAGGAACGTCTGGGTGTCGTCGTTGGCGTACAGTCCGGCGATCTTGTCGTCGGTGAACTCGGTGCCGGCGGCGTCGAACGCCTTCTGCGCGCTGCCCAGGAAGAGCTGCGGCTGGTCGGCGATGTTCTTGACCGATAGGTGCACCACGCAGTATTTGCCCTGCGCCTTGCGATTCAGATACTTGCTGCCGACGCTGGACTTGGCACAGTCCGCGCGGGAGATGACGAACTCGAACTTGCCGTCGCGCACGGCGTCGCCGACCCCCGGAGGTTTGGCCACCTTCCGGTTCGGTTGTCCGTTCCCCTTCGGCTGGCCGGCGGCGGCCGTGGCCGAGGCGCTGTCGGCGTCGCGCCCGGCGTTCTGCGCCGCGGCACCCAGCAGGAACAGTCCGACCAGGGTGCCCACCGCGGCCATGGCCCAGAGCAGCGGGGCGAATTTCGCCCTGGGCCGGGTCTTGCGGGACGGCGGGTACTGGCCGTGCGGCATGGCGTTCTCCACGGACCGGTTGAGCACGACGATGGGGCCGGTTGCCCCGGCCACACCCCTTCACCTCAACTGTCAACCCGGCGGGCCGGTCAAGCCACCCGTTTCACCTGATCAGTGGCAGGCTCCACCGCAACGGGCGGCCCCGCGCTATCGGCTCGCGCTCACCGCGGGTGTGCGCTCGCGCAGTCCGTGCCGGTGCCGGGCCCGGTACTGGCTCAGCCGCGACAGGACCGGTTCGGTGCGGGCCGGCCGCAGCGCGATCACCGCGTCGAGGCCACCGCCGGGCGCGTCGTCGAGGGTGATGTGCGCCCCGCTGGCCTGCACCAGCCGCGCCACGATGGCCAGCCCGAGTCCCGATCCGCCCTTGGCGGCGCCGGGCTCGCGCCAGAACCGGTTGAACGCCAGGCGACGTTGCTCGGCGCTCATCCCCGGGCCCTGATCGCGGACGTGCAGGAGCACGTCACCGACGACCGCCGGCATCCCCGGGCGGCCCAGCCGCCGCCGGTCGATCGTGATCGTGCTTCCCCGCGGCGCGACCCGCAGCGCGTTGGACAGCAGATTGTCGAGGATCTGCTCCAGCGTCCCGGGCACCGCCAGGACCTCACCCGGCGGCACGCCGGCCACGGCGATGTGTACGCCCTGCTCACCGGCGGGAGTGGTCCAGTTCGCGATCCGGCCGGCGACCACCTCGTCGAGGTCGACCACGGCCGGCGTCGCGCCTCCCTCTTCGAGCCGGGCCAGCGACAGCAGCTGCTCGACCAGGTCGGCGAGCCGGTCGATCTCGGTGATCGCCGCGTCGAGGTTGGCCTGTCCGCTCTGCGCCAGGTCGGGTTCCAGGTTCTCCAGGCGCAGCCGCAGGGCGGTCAGCGGGGTACGCAGCTGGTGCGAGGCGTCCGCGGCGAAGCCGCGCTGCTGCTCGACCAGGAGCTGGAGGCGCTTGGCGGTGTGATTGAAGGTGGCGGCCAGCCTGCGCAGTTCCGGCGGGCCGATATTGGTGGCCGCCGGGGTGTCCAGCACGCCGCCCGCGAGCCGGTCGGTGGCGTTCTCCAGGGCCCGGATGGGCCGGGTGGTCCAGCGAGCCAGCGCGACGCCGACGCCGGCGACGCACCCGAGGATCGCCAGCGCCCCGACGGCGAGCGCCACCACGACGCGATGAATCGCCTCGGTGACCTCGTCCGTGGGCGCGGCCAGGTGGACCGCGCCCAGCGTCGTGCCTCCGGAGGCGGCGGGCACCGCGACACTGAACACCTCCGTGCCGAGGGTGACCGAATCGCGCATGCTCGTCGCGCGCCCGCCGGCCAGCGCGGTCATCAGGTCCCGCTGCTCGCCGTCGGACAGCGCGGCGGTGGTGGACTCCGGCGCCGAGGCCAGCACCTTGGCCTGGCGGTCGAGGATCAGCACCCGGCCGTCGCTCAGCCGGGCGTACTCGGCCGCCAGGCGCGGCAGATCCTCGTAGTCCTTGAGCCGGATGTCCTGTTCGACGAGGTCGGCGAGCACGGCGGCCTCCCGCTCGAACAGCCGCTGGGCGCGCTGGCGCTGGTCGGAGGCGTAGGTCAGGCCCAGGGAGACACCGAAGCCGAGCAGGATCACGATGGTCAACGACAGGTACGACAGGAGCAGCCGACGGGTCATGCGGGCCGACCGCCCGAGCTGACCGCGCCGGCCAGCGACGCGGCGTCGGCGTCCGGGACCACCAGCCGGAAGCCGACGCCGCGTACCGTCTGCACCCAGGCCGGATCGCCCAGCTTGCGCCGCAGCGCGGCGACGTGGAAGTCGAGGGTCTTGGTCGAGCCGTAGTAGTGCTCGTCCCACACCGTTTCCATGATCCGTTCCCGGGTGCGGACCGCACCGGGATCGACGGCCAGGGCGACCAGCAGGTCGAACTCCTTCAGCGCCAGCACGATCTCCCGGGCGTGCAGCCAGACCCGGCGGGTGCGCCGATCGATCAGCAGCTCCTCGACGCGGATCATCGCGGCGTCCGCCGGCGCCGGCGCGGGGGCTGCCGGCGCGGCCGGCTGGGCGTCGGGAAAACCCGAGACCCGGGTACGGCGGGTCACCGCCCGGATGCGGGCCACCAGTTCCCGCAGGCCGAAGGGCTTGGCCAGGTAGTCGTCCGCGCCCACCTCAAGGCCGACGACCCGGTCCACCTCGGTGCCGCGGGCCGTCAGCATGATGATGGGTACGGCGGACCGCGCCCGGATCCGCTGGCAGATGTCGATGCCGTCGGCGTCCGGCAGGCCCAGGTCGAGCAGGATCATCTCGGCGTCGGGCCACGACAGGGCCTCGCGCCCGGTTCGGGCGCGCTCGACGACGAATCCGTAGCGACCGAGTCCGTCGATCAGCGGTATGGCTATCGTGTCGTCGTCTTCCACCAGCAGGATACGCATAACGGCCAAACACCCCATACATGTCGATCTTCCAGATCCGGACCCGGAAACCCTGCCAGCCGCGCGAACGAGGCACGCCTACTGATACGGATCAAGCGCCCGTGCCGTTGAGCCGAAGCCTGGAGAAGTCCTGGATATTCGCTTCCCGGCTCCTGGCGGAGCCCTCGGTGTCCACCCCGGATAGTCGAACGCACCGACGCACCCCTCCGGCGGGCGTGCTCGGGCCGTTGATGTCGCCGGCCGCGACGCGGAGATTGGGGTCTTCCCGTGCACAACCCGAGCAACGCCCTGCGGCTGGCCATCTACTGGCCGACGCCCACCGCCCGTCCGGTCCCGTCCCTCACCCGCAGGCTCGGCGACTCGGTGCGAGCGCGCCTGGTGCGCCGGCCCGAGGAGGTGCGCACGTCGGACGATCTCGTGGTCGTGGTCGCCGGTGCCCGTACCTTCGTGCCGAGCCTGACCGACGCGCTCGGCCCGCGGACCCCGCCGGTTCTGGTCGTGGTGCGGCGCACCGACGAGACCCGCCTGCCGGTCAGCCCGGGGTATCGCGCCACCGGCTACCTGGTCGTGGACCAGGCCGACCTGGGCGACCTGGTGGAGAACCTGATGTCCTTCGCGGTCCTGGCCACCGCGCGGCGCGTCCCCACCCGGCCGGCGCCCGCCGGCCTGGCCCACGCCGAACCCCTGACCCCGCGCGAGCGCGACGTCATGACGCTGCTCGCCGCCGGCCGCGACATCCGGGAGATCGCCGAGGCGCTCGCGATCGGCGGCAAGACCGTGCGCAACAACCTGAGCAACATCTACCGCAAGCTCGGGGTACGCCGCCAGACCGAGGCGCTGCTGCGCTGGCTGTCGATCGGGGAGGCCCAGCCGAGCACGTGACCGCCGGGCCGGGCGATCGTTGCCCGGGAAGTTGCTTCCGGTGCAGCGTTAGGGTGGTGCGGTGACGGATCTCCGGCGGCTTTTCGATGACCTGGTGGGCTTGGAGATCGCGGTGTGGGACGCCGTGGACGGGCGGCTGCGCCGCGAGTGCGGGTTGCCGCTGGGGCAGTTCATGCCGATGCGGGTGATGGCGGGCACGCCGGGCTGCCGGGTGCTGGACGTGTCGGTGCAGTTGCGGATCACGGTGGGCGCCGCGAGCAAGGTCGTCGATCGGGTGGAGGCGGCGGGCCGCTGTGTGCGGCAGCCGAATCCGGAGGACCGCCGCTCGTCGCTGCTGGTGCTGACGCCGGCGGGCGTGGCGGCGCTGGCGGCGGCGGACGTGGTCTTCGAGCGGGAGCTGGCGCGGCTGCTGGGTGGGGTGTTGTCGCCGGCCGGGCTGGCGCGCTTCGCGGGCACGCTGGGCAAGGTGCGCGCCGCCCTCTGATCGTGAAGTGACGGGCATGTATGTTTCCGGGCATGATGCGGCATCGGGTCGTGCCGTTGCTGATCGTGACGTCGGGGCTGTTCTCGGTGTTGCTGGCGGTGGCCGTGAACGTCGCCACGGGCGGGGTGCTGCCGCCGGCGCTGCGGCCGTACACGTGGTTGGCCTGGCCCCTGGTGGCTCTGCTGGCCGTGGCCGGGGTCGCGCTGGGGTGGTGGCAGCAGCGGCTGGCCGCTCCGGCGGCGGCCGGTGCGGCGCCGCCCGCGCCGCACCGCCCGGGTGAGTTGCCGGCGGCGCCGGTGCTGGTCGGGCGGGCCGAGGAACTGGCCGCGGTGCAGGCGACGGTGGCGGGCGGCGCGCAGCTGGTGGTGATCGCGGCGGCCGCGGGCACGGGCAAGTCGGCGCTGGCGTTGCGCGCCGCCCACGACGCCCGGGACAGCTATCCCGACGGCCAGCTGTTCGCGGCGCTGCGGGGCGCCTCGGCCGATCCGGTGCCGCCGGAGGCGGTGCTGGTGCGGTTCCTGCGGGCGCTGGGCCGCCCGGACGACGAACTGCGCGGCGAGGTGGTGGAGCTGGCGGCCCGGTTCCGGTCGGTGGTGGCCGACCGGCGGGTGCTGGTGCTGCTCGACGACGCCCGCGACGCCGCCCAGGTGCGGTATCTGCTGCCCGGCGGGGCGCACAGCCTGGCGATCGTGACCAGCCGGCGGCTGTTGTCGGACCTGCTGGGCGCCTCGGTGCTGACGATCGGGGCGCTGGCACCGGGCGCGGCCCTCGAGCTGCTGGCGGTCTCGGCCGGCCCGGGACGGGTGTCGGCCGATCCGGACGGCGCGCGGCGGCTGGTGGAGTTGTGCGGCGGGCTGCCGCTGGCGGTGCGGATCGTCGGTGGGCGGCTGCGGGTGCGCGCGCAATGGTCGGCGTCGGCGCTGGCGGACCGGCTGGCCGACGAGGGCCGGCGGCTCGACGAGCTGCGGCTGGAGGACCGGGCCGTGCGCTCGACGCTGCGGGCGGTCTACGACGAGCTGGGCGCCGGCGAGCAGCTGGTGTTCCGGCGGGTGGGCGGCTATCCGGGTACGTCGGTCGGGCTGGGCGCCGCGGCGGCGCGGTGTGCGCTGGACGAGCACGTGGTGGCGGAGGCGCTGGAGCGGCTCGCCGACGCGTTCCTGGTGGAATCGCCGGCACCGGACCGCTACCGGATGCACGACCTGGTGCGGTTGTGCGCGCGCGAGCTGGCCGACGACGGCGCGGAGGGGGTCGAGTGCCTGCGCCGGCAGCTGCGCTGGCTGACCACGCGGGCGCGTCCGGGCCAGTGGCTGGCCGAGGAGCGGGAGAACGTGCTGGCGGCGGTGCGCGCGGCCGTCGGGACGGGGCTGGCCGCCGAGGCCCGGGCGTTGATCGTGGCGGTGCATCCCTGGGTGACCGGGGAGGCCGATCACGGCTACCGGCTGCGGTTGTGGCAGGGCGGCGTGTCGGTGGCGGAGGCGCTCGGCGACGAACCGTTCCGGATCCGGGCGCTGCGGTGGGTGTCGCACTCGTACGGGATGGCGGGCCTGGTGCGGCTGGAACTGCCGGCGGCGCAGCAGGCGCTGGCGGCCGCGGAGCGGCTCGGCACCGACGTGCGGGAGACCGCGCTGGCGGTGTGGCGGGTCGGGGACGCGCTGCGGGCGCAGGACCGGTTCGCCGAGTCGCAGGCGGCGCTGCTGCGGGCGCTGGAGCTGCTGATCGGGCTGGGCGCGGTGGCCGACGAGATCGAGGTGCGGCTGTCGCTGGGGACGCTGTACAACACGTTCCTGCGCCCGGAGCTCAGTGTGCCGGTGCTGAGCCGGGCGGTGGAGCTGCTGCCGGAGCGTGAGGAGCCGGTGCGGGGATGGGCGTTGCTGGGCCTGGGCCTGGCGTCGCAGATCGCCGGGGACGCCGGACGGGCCCGGGAACTGGTCGCGGACGCGATGGGGATCGCCGAGCGGATCGGTGACGAGACCCTGCGGGGCTATTGCCTGCAGGAGCGGGGCTGGTTGTATGTGCGGCACGGGGCGTACGACCACGCCGAGCGGGACTTCCGGGCGATGCTGGAGATCTTCGAACGGCTGCGCGGCGGACACGGCGTCGGCGGCGCCCACGCGGCGCTGGGCGACATCGCCGACCTGCGGGGACGGCGGGAGGCGGCGTTGACCGAGTACGGCACGGCGATGGCCGAGTATGAACGGCTCGGCCTGCGGGTGCGGCTGGGCGAGGTGCTGGTGCGCCGGGCGGCGGTGCTGCGCGGGCTCGGCCGTGAGCAGGAGGCGATCGGCGACGTGGCCCGGGGCCAGGAGTTGATCGGGGACGCGCCGGTGCACCGGGGACCGGCGCTGGAGCGGCGGCCGGGCCGACCGCGGGGGGAGACATGATGGACGTGCGGTGGGTGACGGGGTTCCTGGACACGCCCTCGCGGGCGGCCTCGCCGGTGTCCGCGGAGGCGTTCTGGCAGGCGGTGACCGGCTCGGGGCTGTCGGCGCGGCGGGGCCCGGGCGGGGAGTTCGCGACGCTGGTGCCGGCCGGCGGTGACGCGTACCTGCGGGTGCAGGTCGTCGGGGACGGCCCGGCGCGGGCCCACCTGGATCTGCACGTCGAGGACGTCCCGGCGCAGGCCCGCCGCGCGGTGACCCTGGGCGCGGTGGTGGTCCTCGACGAGGAGGATCTGGTGGTGCTGCGCTCCCCGGCGGGCCTGCCGTTCTGCCTGGTGGCCTGGCGGGGCGAGGCGGTGCGGCCGGCCGGCGGGCGCAGCCTGGTGGATCAGATGTGCCTGGACGTGCCGGTGGGCGGTTTCGACGCGGAGGCGGATTTCTGGGCGGCGCTGACCGGTTGGCAGCGCCGGCCGGGCTCGCTGCCGGAGTTCGATTTTCTGGTACGCCCGGACGGGATGCCGTTGCGGTTGCTGCTGCAGCGGGTCGACGCGGCGGCGGGCATGCACCTGGACCTGGCGTGCACCGACCGCGCGGCGGAGGTGGCATGGCACGTCTCCCTCGGGGCTACGGTGGTCGCGGTGTACGAGCGGTGGACGACGCTGCGTGATCCGGCGGGCCGGGTGTACTGCGTGACGGACCGGCCGGTGTGACTCGCTGGGCGTTCCTCGCCCGGCTCGGCTTGTCGGTGCGGCTTGTTGGTGCGGCTCATTGGCGGGCGAAGTCCTCGCCGAGCAGGTCGCGGAGCCGGCCAAGGGCGCGCATGCTCTGGGTCTTGACCACCGAGGCGGAGACGCCGAGGATCTCGGCGACGGTGTCGACACTGTGGTCCTCCCAGTGCCGCAGCACCACGATGGCCTGGTCGCGGACCGGCAGGGTGGCCAGCGCGCGCATGAGGGTGACGTGCAGGTCCGCGGCGGGCGGCCCGGACTGCCCGGGGTGATCCGGCAGGTCGGCGAGCACGACCTCGGTGTGGCTGCGGCGTTTGCGCAGGTCGAAGACGGCGTTCAGCAGCACCCGGCGGCTGTAGGCGGCCAGGTCGGCGGTGCGCCAGATCCGGGGCCAGGACGCGTACATCTTCGCCAGGGTCAGCTGGGTCAGGTCCTGCGCCAGGTGCCAGTCGCGGCACATCAGGTAGGCGGTGCGCCGCAGCCGGGGAGTGGCGGCCGCGACGAACGCGGCGAACTCCTCGTCGCGGGCGGCCCGCTCGCGGCGCCGGGCGGCGCCCCAGCCCGCCCCGGAGCTCACGACGTCGATCACTTGTGGGTCCCCCGGCACGCCCGGCCGATCACCTGGGCGACGCCGGCCCGATCCTCGAATCGCGCGGCGAACTGCCGGTAGCCGGACGGCTCGGCCAGCTCCAGCCGGAACGACTCGGGCAGGGAGTCGACGCTGACCGCGGCGACGAAGTCCGGCGAGTCGGCCCACAGCGCCTTGAATCTCTGGTACGCCTGCGCACGGCTCTCGAACCGCACGACACGCACGGCGGGGTCGGTCCACAGCGCGTCCCTGAGCTCGGTCGTCTGCGGCAGGGTGATGTGGTCGTTCAGGAAGATCGAGACGTCGGTGGCGTCGTCCTGCACCGGCCAGGCGCAGGCCGGGTCGGCCGGGGCCATCATCGCCGCGGCGATGGACACCGGCGGCGGCTCGGCCGGCGCCAGGACCACGTTCAGCGCGACCGCCGCGGTGACGACGACGGCGGCGGCCGAAGCGCCGGCGAGCAGGCCCCGGCGGCGCCGGATGCGCTGGCCGTGGGCCATGGCCTGGCGCACGGGGTCGCCGGGCGGGGGTACGGGTTCGTCGTCGAGGGCTCGTTCGAACAGGTCGTGCAGATTGTGCGGCACAGCGGGTGCTCCTGGTCTCTACGGTGGCTTCTTCCCTACCTGACTGCCTGGGTGGCCGGATCGGTCACATGGGTGCTCGCCGGGATGCGCGGGCGCGGTGTGCCGGCGCGACGGCCGTGCGGCCATAATGCCGTCGCGGTGACCGCCCGGTAGGGCGCGCCTGCCGGGTTTGTCGGTGGGGCCTGGTAGAACTACGGCATTGAAACACGCGTTCGAACGGCTTCTTGTTGACCGACGAAGGGATGACCATGGCAGCGGCGGCACGCACCGGTGTGCGAGGGCTCAGCACGGATGAGCTTCAGGTGATCCGCGACGGGCTCGCCGCGGGGCGACGGCCGCGGGTGATGTTCACCGAGTCCGCGGGGCAGATCGCCGGGCAGGTGGGCCAGGTGGTGGCCCTGACCGACCCGGCCGAGTCCGACGAGTGGGTGGTGGTCCGTTTCGGACGTGACGAGCTGCCGTTCTCCCCCAGCGACCTGCAGGTGGCCCCGAAGGGCCCGGTGAAGAAGGCCGCTCCCCCGCCGCCGCAGCCGGCGAAGCCGGTGCCGGAGTTCGTGATGGACAAGCCGGTCCCGGTGCCGGCCGCCGCCGCTCCCCCGCCCCCGGCCGAGCCCGCCGCCCCGGCGGCGTCGCCGGCGCCCGCGCCGCGCAAGGCGCCGGCCAAGGCGGCCAAGCCGAAACCGCTGCCGGGGCTGACGGTCACCCTGGCCTACACCGACGGCGAGTGGACCATCGCGGCGAACCAGGGCTCGAAGGCCCTGGCCAAGCCCTATGTGGTGAAGCCGTCCGAGGCGATGAAGATCGTGCAGCTGGTCGACGTGCCCGGCGTGCAGGAGGCGGTCGAGCAGATCGTGTCGGTCGAACGCGCCGAGGTCGAGCAACAGGCCGAACGCCTGCGCGCCGAGCTGGCCGAGATCGAGGCCCGGTTGGCGGAGCTGCGCGACGCCGGCTGACGGCGTGCGATCATGTCGCCTTGATGGAAGCTTCCTGGCGGGTGCCGTGGCTGTGGCGGGCGTTGCTGCGCGCGTCGCGGCTGGTCGTGCCGTTGATCTGCCGGCTGCGGGTCTCCGGTGCGGTCCCGGCCGGGCTGCGGCACGGCCCGCTGATCCTGGCGGCCAACCACATCAGCCCGGTCGACCCGCTGATGCTGATGGCGGCGTGCAGCCGGGTCGGGATCGCCCCGCGGTTCATGGCCACCGCCGGGCTGTTCCAGGCGCCGGTCGCCGGCTCGATCATGCGCGCGTGCGGGCACCTGCGGGTCGACCGGCACACCGCGCAGGTCGCCGAGGCGCTGCCGGCGGCCGCGGCCGCGCTGCGGGCCGGATCGGTGGTGCTGGTCTACCCGGAGGGCCGGATCGGGCTGGACCCGTGGATGTGGCCGGAGCGCGGCAAGACCGGCGTGGCCCGGATGGCGGCGCTGTCCGGGGCGCCGGTCATCCCGGTCGCGCAGTGGGACGCCCACCGGGTGCTGCCGTACGGGGCACCGGCCGGGCTGGCCCGCTCGCTGCTGCGCGCGATCCGGCGGCGCCCGGTGGTGCACGTGAGCTTCGGTGAGCCGGTGGACCTGTCCGGCCTGACCGGCACGGCCGGGGCGCAGGCGATGCGGGCCACCGACCGCATCGTCGAGGGCATCGCGCAGACATTGGCGCCGCTGCGCCCCGGCGAGTTGGAGACGCCCCACCACGTCGACCACACCCGCACGCCGGACATGAGCCGGGTCCGCCGCCACCGCGTGGCCGGCACCGGCCCACTCTGAGCGGCCCGGCCCGCGACGACCGGTCAGACCGCGGACGCGTGCCTGCGGGCGCGGCCGTATTCGGCCAGGGCGTGGAAGGCGGCCTTGGGCTCCCATGGCATCGCCGGGTAGGCGGTCCCGGTGCGGCCGGGCGGGAGGACCCGCACGATCCCGAAGCTGCCCAGATCGAAGTCCCGCTCGGGATCGTCGGAGGTCGGCAGGTGCCGGGCGGCGAAGGTGTAGACGAACGCGGTGTCCACGCCGCCGGCGTCGTAGACGCCGAGCAGGTCGCGCAGGTAGGTGGCTTGTTCGGGTTCGTCGCGCTCGACGGTCTCGGTCAGCCGGGTGGGCTGCGCGGTGCGCTCGTCGTAGCCGATGATGTCGCTGCGGCTGCCCCGATCCGCGGCGCCGGTGAAGGGCGCGCAGCCGAACTCCGTGATGGCGAACGGCTTGCCGTGGGAGGCCATGGTGGCGAGGTTCGCGGGTAGGGCGGCGGCGTTGTCGGCGTCGCGGTAGCCGGCGTCGGTCGCGATGAAGTCGAACGGCGTCCAGTCCACCGCCTCCATAGGGAGCGACGCGTACCCTATGAGGCCGCCGAACCGCGCGCGGGCGCCCGCGGCGGCGCGGGCCAGCAGCGCGTTGGTCTCCCGCTGCACACGCGGAAGGATCTCGCGGAGCCGGGCGGGGTCGGCGAGGACGGCTGCCCGCTCGGTGAGGGTGTCACCGGGCATGAGCCCGATCGTCATGATGCCGATCTCCGAGCCGGTGAGGAAGCGGATGTTCGCCCCTTCCCGCCGGATCCGCTCGGCGCGCTCGGCGGCGTCGAGCAGGAATGCCAAGAGCTGGTCGGCGGTCAGGTCGTTGGTGAACGGGCAGTACCAGACCTCCAGCCCGGCGGCGGCCGCGTGCCGGGCGGCGATCTCCAGACGATCGGCGACCCCGCCGGTGATCCGGACCGCGTCGGCGTGCAGCTCAGCACGGATGATCCGCATGTCCGCCGCGACGATGTCGGGGTCGAAAGGTTCGTGGGTGGTGGTTGCCAGGTTGGTGAAGCCGGTGTCGTAGGTGACGCCCCAAGCGCGCATTTCCGCCTCCTTTACGGTACGTCGAGTACCGTACACGAGCACGCCGGCGTGCTCCCCGGGCGCCCTATCCTTCGGCGGCGAGATTTTCGGCTATCGGGAGGCGGATCGCCCGGCGGGCCGGGGCGATCGAGGCGGCCAGCGCCGCGAGCACGGCCACCGCGAGCAGCACGCCTAGGCGGTCCCACGGCATCACCAGGGAGGCGCCGTGGCCGTGCATCTCGATCGAGCCCAGCGCCGACAATGCGACCGCGACGCTCACGGCGACGCCGATCAGGGTGCCGGTCAGCGCCATGACCAGCGCTTCGGTGGCCAGGATGAGGCGCAGCTGGCGACGGGTCAGACCGATCGCCCGGAGCAGGGCGTTCTCCCGGGTGCGTTCGACCACCGACAGGGTCAGGGTGTTGGCGACGCCGATCAGCGCGATGATGACCGCCAGCGCGAGCAGGGCCGTGACGACGTCCAGGCCCCGGTTCAGCTTGGCGTTGAGGTGTTCGGTGTAGTCGTCGTGGTCATAGGAGACCGCGCTCGGGAAGCTGGCCAGTGCGGCGTCCAAGGCCGTGCGGGCGTCGCTCTTCGTGACGCCGGGGGCCGGGTCGACCTGCACGTCGGCGAGGAACGGCCCGTCGATGACCGCGGTGATGTCCGCGGGGGCGAGCCAGACGGTCTGGGTGCCCGCCGCGACGGAGGCGACCTCGAACGAACGCCCACCGATCTTGATGCTTCCGCCGGGCACGGCGCCGGTGTCGGCGGAGACAACCGCGGTTCCTTCACGCGTGGTGCCCGTTCGCACGTCGAGGCCGGATTTCTGATCGAACGCCTGGTAGTTCGGGCGGGCGGGGGCCAGCTCCGGGCGCTTGCCCATGGCGTCGAGAAGGTCGGCCGGCAGCACCCCGAGATCGGAGGAGATCAGGAACGTCGCGACCATCTTCTCGTCGGCCCGCTGTTCCGCGGGCGCTTCGGCACTGCGGGCGATCAGCGTGAAAGTACCGACGAGGGTCACGCCGATGACCAACGCGTTGGTCGTCGTGGCGAAACGGCGTGGGTTGCGCACGGCGTTGAGCAGCGCCAGGGACGCGGTGGCCCCACCCACGGCGGCCGCCGGCCGGCGGACCAGCCGGACCAGCAACGGCACCACGATGGGGCTGAGCAGCAGGAACCCGGTGACGACCAGCAGCGTCCCGGCGAACACGATTTCGGTCTTGCGCACCGCTGTGGCGCCGGCGAGGCCGGCGAGACCCGTGGCGGTGACGACGATGCCCCATATCCGCCGGGCGCGACCGGCGGGGCGGGCCACCTGGACGGCGGCGTCGGACAGCGCCTCCACGGGCAGCACCCTGGTGCCGCGGCGGGCGGGCAGCAGCGCGGACAGCACGGTCACGCCGACACCGACAGCCAGGGCGGCGAGCACCGCCTTGGCCGAGATCACCGGGCTCACCTCGGCCGTGGCGCCGACCGCGGACAGGGTGACCGGCAGCCCGTACGCGAGCAGAACGCCCACCGCCAGCCCGAGCACCGACCCGCCCAGGCCGATCACCGCGGCCTCCAGCACGACGGCACGAAACACCTGGCGGCGGGTGGCGCCGACCAGACGCAGCAGGGCGGTCTCCTTGGTGCGCTGGGCCAGCACGATGGTGAACGTGTTCGCGATCACGAACGCGGCCATGCACACCGCGAGCACGCCGAAGCCGAGCAACGCGTTACGGAACGTCGCCGCGTCGCCGACCGCCGCGTCCGTTGCCCGCCGAACCAGCTCGTCGTGCGGCAACGCCTGGCCGCCCACCGCGGTCGCGACCCGGGCCGCCAGTTCCGCGTTGCTGACACCGGCCGCGGCGTCGACGATCACGGTGTACGACGGATAGCCGGCCACCGCCGAGATGTCGGCGGTCGTCATGACGATCAGCGCACCGTCCTCGGCGAACGTGTCCGTGGCCGTGGTGAGGCCGACCAGGGTGTACGTCTTGGCCGCACTGCCGAAGCCGCTGATCAGCAACTGGTCGCCGACCCGCAGGTTCTCCTGCCCGGCGGTGTGCTCGTCGAGCACGACCTCGCCGCGAGCGGAGGGCATTCGGCCCTGGCTCGCACCGAACGGACGCAGCGCCGGATCGGACGACACGTTGACGGCCTGATGCGCGCCGCTGATCTTCCGGCCGTCCCCGGCCGCGAGACCCATGAAGGGCAGCGACCACGTCGCTTCGGCCGCCCGGACGCCGTCGACCGTGCGTACCCGGTCGACCAGGGTGTTGTCCCTGCTCGCCTCGTTGGTGACCTCGACATCGGTGTGGTGGTACCGCTCGACGGCGTGGCCGGTCATCGTCTTGGCGAGGCCGTCGGTGAACATCAGGCTGCCGCAGACGAAGGCCACGCCCAGCACGACGGCCACCGAGGAGAGCAGCGAGCGGGTGAGGTTGGCGCGCGCGGTGCGCAGGGTCAGCCGGACCATCCCGCTCATCGGGCACGCTCCAGCATCGCGGCGATCTCCTCGGCGGCGGGGCTCTCCAGGGCGGTGGCGTAGCGGCCGTCCTGGAGGAACACCACGCGGTCGCAGTGGGCCGCGGCGTGCATGTCGTGAGTCACCATCACCACCGTCTGGCCCAGCGCCGTCACCGCGTCGCGGAGCAGGCCGAGCACTTCGGCGCCGGAGTGGGAGTCGAGGTTGCCGGTCGGCTCGTCGGCGAACACCACCCACGGCCGGGTGATCAGCGCGCGGGCCACGGCGACTCGCTGCTGCTGGCCGCCGGACAGCTCGGACGGGCGGTGGCCGAGGCGGTCGGTCAGCCCGACCGCCGCCGCCACCTGGTCGAACCACTGCCGGTCCGGGCGGCGCCCGGCGATGGTCAGCGGGAGCAGGATGTTCTCCTGGGCGGACAGCACCGGCAGCAGGTTGAACTTCTGGAAGACGAAGCCCACGTGGTCGCGGCGCAACAGGGTCAGCTTCTCGTCGTTCAGGGTGGTCAGGTCGGCGTCGAAGATCCGGACCGTGCCGCTCGTCGGCCGGTCCAGGCCGGCCAGGCAGTGCATCAGCGTCGATTTGCCCGAGCCGGACGCGCCCATGACGGCGTGGAACCGGCCCGCCGTGAACGTGATGTCCACGCGGTCCAGCGCGGTCACGGCGGTATCGCCGCTGCCGTACACCTTGCTCAGGCCGATGGCCTGGAGAGCCGGCACGGTCTTCCTCCCGTTCGTCGATGATCAACGCATTCGACGCTAGGGATCACCGGACCGCGGGGAGTCCACCGCAGTGATGGTTCCCGGTGTACGACTTGAGTCGTACACCGGGCCCATGACTACACCTCAGGTATCGCCGCCCGGGCGGACCAGGCCCGACTCGTACGCGAACACCACCGCCTGCACCCGGTCGCGCAGCCGCAGCTTGGCCAGGATCCGGCCGACATGGGTCTTCGCCGTCGCCTCGGCGACCTGAAGCCGGGCGCTGATCTCGGCGTTCGACAGGCCCTGCGCGACCAGCAGCAGCACCTCGCTCTCCCGATCGGTCAGGTCGGCCGGTGCCGCCGGGGCGTCCGGTGACGGCACGAACCGCCCGGCGAAGCGATCGAGCAGCCGCCGGGTCACCCGGGGTGCCACCACGGCCTCGCCGCCGGCGACGACGCGGATGGCGGACAGCAGGTCGTCCGGTGGGGCACTTTTGAGCAGGAAGCCGCTCGCCCCGGCCTGCAGCGCGGCGAACGCCTCCTCGTCGGTGTCGAAGGTGGTCAGCACCAGGACCCGCGGCTGCGGGCCAGCGGCGCAGATCTGCCGGGTCGCGGCGATCCCGTCGAGCACCGGCATCCGCAGGTCCATCACGACGACGTCGGCCTCGGTGGTGCGCAGCAGGCGCAGCGCCTCGGCGCCGTCGCCGGCCTCGCCGACCACCACCATGTCCGGCTGATAGTCGAGCACCATGCGGAACCCGGCCCGGACCAGTTGCTGGTCGTCCACGAGCACGACCCGGATCATGCCGGCACCGCCGCGCCGGCCAGCGGGATCCGGGCGCGGACCCGCCAGCCGGCGAGGGACGGTCCCGCGTCGAAGGTGCCGCCGTAGAGGGTGGCGCGTTCGCGCATGCCGACCAGCCCATGACCGCCGGCCGGCGGCGTCGTGCCACCGGCGCCGGTGTCGGTGACGTCCAGTTCGACCGCACCGGGCCGGTAGACGACGCGGACGGTCGCGGACGGCGCCGGACCGGCGTGCTTCAGCGTGTTCGTCAACGACTCCTGGACTATCCGGTAGACGGCCAGCGCGACGCCGCCGGGCACCTCGGGCGGGGTGCCGTCCACGCTCAGGTCGACCGCGACGCCGGCGGCCCGGGCCCGCTCCACCGCGGAGGTCACCGCGTAGACCCGGCTGGGTTCATGGTCATCGTCGTCGCGCAGGATCTGGACCAGATGCCTGATCTCGTCGAGGGCGTCGCCGCCGGTCGCGCCGATCGTCCGCAGCGCCTCGCGGGCCCGGCCGGGATCGTGGTCGAAGGCATACTCGCCGCCGTTGGCCTGCAGCACGATCACCGACAGCGAGTGGGCGACGATGTCGTGCAACTCCCGGGCGATCCTGGCCCGCTCCTCGGCCACGGCGACCCGGGTCAGTTGGGTCCGTTCGCGTTCGGCGTTCCCGCGGCGTTCCTCCGCGGTCACCCGCTGCTGGCGGAAGAACCGGACGCTCAGCGCGGCCGCCCAGACCACGCCGGCGAACGCCGCCAGGTCCGTCACGGCGGACCCGAGGTCCACCAGGTCGATCGAGCCGCTCTCCGTGGACGGCCGCACCACGAGCACGGCCCCGGCGAGCAGGGCAGCGACCGCGCAACCCGCCGCCGTGCGCAAGGACGCGGCGTGGGCGACCACTGCGTGGGTGGCCACGGCCAGCGCCACCAGCAGCATTCCCGAGTGCAGCTGCGTGCCGCCGACCTCGATCGGCGCCACTGCGGCCGACAACGCCGCCACCACGGCGAGCACAGCGACCGGCCGGTGGCGGCGCCACATCAGCGCCACCCCCACCAGCATGCCGTAGCTCAGGCCACCGAGTCGGAACTGGTGCCACCACCAGGTGGAGAGCACGGCCACGGAGACGGACACCGCCACGTCGACGAGGACGCCCGGGTCGAGGCGGCGCGGAAGAGATGACATGGTGCGAGGATAGTGATCCCCCGCGTGCCTCGACGTTCCTCACGGGCCAGGACCATGGACGAGGTCGCCCCGCGTGCCGGGCCCGGAAATGTCGAGCGGCGCCGCACGATCTCGCCTAGCCTCGCGGGGAGAACCACGCCCACCCGACACGAAGCGGAGATCGATCATGAGGACGTCCGGCGGTTGTCCCGGTTCCTTGTCTGTCTCCACCGCCGGAAAGGCACTTCGTGTTAGGTCTGTTCGAAAACCCGGTTGACCCCTTCCCGACCGGCGATGCCCCCACCCCGGACGCCGGCGTCCTGCGGTTCCTCCTGAGGGAGCTCCGGCCGCTGCGCCTCGTCGTCGTGGCGGCGGTCGCCACCACGATCCTGTGCGCCGCGATCGAGGTGTGGCTCATCGGTTACGCCGGACGCCTGGTCGACACGCTCGCCGCCGCAAGCCCGGACCTGCTCTGGGCCGGCTACGGCACCGAGCTGCTCGTCGTCGCGGCGTTCGTGTTGCTGATCAGACCGGTGATCAACCTGGTCGGCGAGGCGCTGGACGATATCGCCTTCCGGGCCAACGCCCGCCAGCTCGCCCGTTGGCGGGCCCACCGGCACGTGTCCCGGCAGGCCGTCGGTTGGTTTCGCGACGACCTCGCCGGACGCGTCGCCACCTGGGTCCGCGACGGCGGTGACGCCGCCAGCACCGCCGCGTACTCGGTCATCCACACCCTGGTGTTCGTGATCGCCTACATAGCCGGCTCGGTGTGGTTGATGTCGACGATCGATGTGCGCCTGCTGCTCCCGCTGGGCGCCTGGATCCTGGCGTACGCGCTTCTCATGTGGTGGACGGTGCCGCGCTACCGGCGCGCGTCGGAGCACCTGCAGCAGGCGGAGTCCGAGCTGACCGGCTTGCTCGTCGACTCGTACGCCAACGCTGACACGCTGGCGTTGCTCGGCGGCCAGGACACCCGCACCGAGCATGACCGCCGGGTGTTCGCGCTGGCCAGGCGCGCGCATTTGAATCTGCAGCGGGTCGAGGTGACGATCAACGCCACCATGATGGCGCTCAGCGGCGCGCTGCTGGTGGGACTCGTCGGATACGGGATCGTGCTCTGGCGTTCCGATTCCGCGCCCCTGGGTCTCGTCGCGGCCGCGCTGGCGCTCAGTTTCCGGATCACCGCGATGGCGGAGTGGCTGTTGGACGCCGTGTCGTCGTTGTTCGGGTCCGTCGGCGCGCTCCGGCGGGCCCTGCGGACCATCGCGCAACCGCTCGCGGTCGCCGACAAACCTCAGGCGAGATCTCTGCGGGTACGCGGTGGAGCCATCAGCTTCTCGCAGGTCAGCCACCACTACGGCCGCCGTGCGGGCGGGCTCGACCGGCTGAGCCTCGACATCGCCGCCGGTGAGCGCGTCGGCGTCGTCGGCCGGTCCGGAGCCGGCAAGTCCACGCTGGTCGGCCTGCTGCTGCGGTTCCATGACGCGGAGTCCGGCACGATCATGATCGACGGCACCGACATCACGGACGTGACCCAGGAGAGCCTGCGCGCCCAGATCGCCATGGTCGCCCAGGAGGCCACGCTGCTGCACCGTTCGGTCCGAGAGAACATCGCCGGCCCCGGCAGCGCCGACGACGCGCAGATCGAGAAGGCGGTGCGCCGAGCATCCGCCGACGGATTCGTCGCCGCGCTCAAGGACGCGGAGGGCCGGACAGGCATGGACGCCCATGTCGGCGAGCGCGGCGTGCGGCTGTCCGGTGGCCAGCGGCAGCGGATCGCGCTGGCTCGCGCGTTCTACCGGGACGCGCCGGTCCTGGTCCTGGATGAGGCCACGTCCGCGCTCGACTCGGAAGCGGAGGCCGCCATCCACGACACGCTCGGCGAGGTGATGACCGGCCGGACCGTGATCGCCATCGCGCACCGGCTCTCCACCATCGCCCACCTGGACCGGATCGTGGTACTCGACACCGGCCGGATCGTCGAGCAGGGAACCCACGCCGAGCTGCTGGAACGCGGTGGGATCTACGCGGACCTGTGGTCGCGGCAGTCCGGCGGCTTCCTCGGCGCCGCCGAGGGCCAGGAAAGGGCGCAGGCGCGCGTCCCGGTCGACCGTGGGAGGCCGTGACCACAGCGGTGACCAGCGCTCCGGCGGGCTACGTCGCCGCCCGGTTGCGCCGCGCGGCGACGTAGCGCCGCATCTTCTCGGCGGTCCCGCAGTCCTCCATGCTGCACCAGCGGCGGCTGCGGTTCTTGCTCTCGTCGTAGAAGACGAAGCTGCACGCCTCGCACCGCTTGATGCGCGCCATCGTGGCCGTGGTGAGCAACCCGATCGCCGCGTGCACCACCGGCCGTAGCGGCCGGGCGAGCGAGTGGTCGTCCCGCCAGCTCCAGGCGAACCCGCCGTCCTGGTCGAGCCGGGCGTGGGCGAGCGCGTCCGCTTCGCCGTCCCGCAACCGGGCCAGGGCGGTCGGGTCCGGGCTCCGGCCGGCGGCCAGCGCTTGGAAGATCTCGTCCAGGTCGTCGCGGGTATGCACCGCGCGCAGGAAGGCGGCGTCTGCGCCGGCTGCGTCGTCGCGGGCACGCCGGCGCAGGGCTGTCGCCTCGATGTCGGTGAGGTCGCCGGCGTACCCGCCCCAAGCGATCAGCTCGGGATAGCCCGTGAGCACGTCGTCGTCCGGAGCGGCGCCCGGCGGACCGACCCGCGTGTTGACGAAGTCGAGGGCGAGGTTGCCACCGACCAGGCGCATGCGGGTCACTGTTTCCATCAAAACCGACTTTACCAGTTGCACCGCTGGGGAAAGCCATGTTTCCATCAAAGCCCACTTAGCCGGAAACGAGGTGGACGCATGACACGCGCGATCGGTGCCCTGATCGGCCTGGCCGGTGGCACCTTCCTGTACGGCACCGCCGAGGGCCTGCCGGTCGGCTTGTTGCTCCCGATGGCCGCTGACCTGGACATCTCCCCGTCCCGGGTCGGCATGCTGGTCACCGTCTACGGCGCGGTCGTGATGATCGCCTCGGTCCCACTGACCGTGCTGGCCCGGCGCATCCCGCGCCGGCGGTTGCTGTCCGGACTGCTGGCCGGCTTCGTCGTCAGCAACGCGGCCACGGTGTTCGCCACCACGTTCGCGCAGGCGGTGGCGGCCCGGGTGGCCACCGGGCTGACCCACGCGCTGTTCTGGGCGGTGGTGGTGCCGGCCGCGGCCGAGCTGTTCCGGCCCGGCCTGCGCGGGCGGGTGGTCGCGGTAGTGTTCGCCGGCGGCAACGTCGCGCTGGTCGTCGGCGTGCCCGCCGGCACCTGGCTGGGCGAGAAGGCCGGCTGGCAGGCGTCGTTCTTGGCGGTGGCCGGGCTCGGCGCGGTGGTCCTGGCCGTGGTGGCCACCCTGCTGCCGTCGGCGCGGCCCGGCGAGGGACACGCCAGCCATGGCGCGACGCCCGACGCCCGACGGTTCTGGCTGCTCGTGGTGATCGCCGTCCTGACGACGGCCGGCGCCATCACCGCCTATACCTATGTCGCCCTGTTCGTCACCGAGGTCGCCGGCTTCGCCGCCGCGTCCGTCGGCGCCATCCTGCTGGCGCGCGGCATCGCCAGTGTGCTCGCCATGCTCGCGATCGGAGCGTTCGTCGACCGCAGCCCGTGGGTCGCCTTGAAGCTGACCGTGGCGCTGCAGACCGTGGCACTGCTCGCCCTGTCCGTGTTCGGTCGGCAGCCGGTGGCGGCCGTCGCCATGATCGCCCTGTCCGGCATGGCGTTCGCGGCGTTCACGGCGGCGCTGGGCGGTCTGGTGCTGCAGGTGGCGCCCGGACGCTCCGACGTGGCGGCCGCGACCCTGTCGGCCGCGGTCAACGTCGGCATCACGGTAGGGGCCTTCGCCGGCGGTCTGGCGGTGACCGGATTCGGCGTGGCGAGCACCGTGCTGATCGGGGCGGCGCTCGGGGGCATCGCCCTGATGCTGGCCTGCGGCCAACGGGTCAACCCCCGGCGAGAGCAGCGGGCTTTGTCGGGGGTCGGCCAAGGCACGGCGGAAACCGGCAACAGGCTGAGCGGTTCCTGAGTTTGCGCAGGTAGATGCCGCGTTCCCGGCGTGATCGATGCCGGTCTTCGGCCCAGTTGATCTTTGGTACGTTCCTCGATCCGGACGGGTTGATCTTCACGGTTCTTGGGCGGTTGTGGCGTGACGTCGATCGAGCGGTCCGCGTATCCGAGGTTTAAGCGGTTCCTGTCGGCCCGGGAGTTGCACGTGTTCTACCCGCCCCAGCCGGAGGAACCTGGAAGAAATACGCCCCCGGCGACCACAACCCGCCTTCAGGGTCATTCCCGGAAACGCACTTCAGTGCTGAACGAGGCTACCGACCGCAACGGGTGCGACGTGACCAGTTGCCGGAAGCGTCTGGGCCAGGGCAAGGCCGACGTCAACGAGGGACGACCGGCGCAGACCAGTTACCGCGGGTATCGAAGTCCAGACCGACTCGGTAGTTACCCCGTTCGGTTCTGGCCGGAGCGTTCCACCGGTAATGCGGACTTGGTAGAAGATGCCGACATTCTGGTGCTCGATCCCTGACCGCGCCTCAGCGACGGGAATCACCCTCGAGTCCACACCCAGCAGGCGTTCGACCACCGCGTCGCAGCCGGTCTCCTCAGCGACCTCCCGGATCACCGCATCGAACGGATCCTGCGCGTGCTCGACCTTGCCACCTGGAAGAGTCCAGCTCATGTCCCCCGTGGGCGAAGCGCAATGAGCGAGCAGTACACGCCCGTCGTCGATGCACACGGCGTATGCGGCCAGCCGGAAACTCATCCTCATCCTCCCGACGGGAACCCTACCGTCGGCGGTGAACGGCCGCTGCCACAGGAAAGGGACTTGATCAAACGGTCGTAGAGCGCGACGACTCGGCGGGCTTGTCCTTGAGGTGGCGCTCGACAGTCCAGTCGTCACTCATGCCGATCATTGGGGTTTGAGCTGCGCGAGCTGGGTCAGCAGCTGCACCAGGCGGTAGGCCTGCCCCACGTCGTCGGCGGTGAAGGTGACCGTCCGGGCGCCCGGGGCGCGGCTGACGCCCGGGATCAGCGTCGCCAGGTCCACGGTGTACGGCCCGTACAGGTCGACCTCGACCTTCAGCGGGCCCGGCAGGATCACCAGCGGCACCTGCTCGTGCCGGCGGATCGCCTTGGCCGCGACCCGGTGCAGCTGGTCCCGGGCCTCGTCGGGATGCAGGGCGATCGCGGCGGTCTGGCCGAGCGCCTGTTTGACCGCGACGGTCGCCGCGCCGGGCACCAGCTCGAGCAGTTCGGCGCAGGCGGCGTCGTCGCCGCTGAGCAGCACGACCGGTGCGCCGTGGAAGCCGGCCAGGGCCGCGTTCAGCCCGATCTCACCCATCGACCGGCCGGCGAGGCGCACGTCGAGCACGGCGTCGCCGATCGTGTGGGCCAGCACGGCCGGGCCGCCACCGGCACGGGCGTGATAGCCGACCATCAGCACCGCGTCGGTGTCGTCGTTGAGGCCGGCGAGCATCCCCAGCGGCCGGGGCCGGCCGCGGACCAGCTTCGCGCGCCGATCGAGGTCCTCGGGCAGCAGGTTCCGGAACGGGCCGTGCGCGTCGGCGACCAGCACCTCGGCGCCGGGCACGGCCTCCAGCACCCCGGCGACGGCGGCGTTGACCTCGGCGGTCATCAACGCCCGGCCGCGCTCGTAGTCGTAGCCGCCGGGGTTGGTCTCGGTGGGATGCACGATCCCCGAGATGCCCTCCATGTCGGCAGAGATCAATATTCTCATCGCCCAGCACCCTACGCGGCGGCGGCGAAAGGCCCCGGATCGGGCACATCCGGCGCCGCGGCGGATGCGCTCAGCGGGCGGTCGGTCCTCACCCCGAGGTTCTACCCGGACACGTTCCTCCGTCGAGGAGTGACGTGAGCGGCGCGGGGTCCGGCGCCGCTGCCGCACCTCCGGCTGCTCAGTCCGGGGTGCGGCGCTGACGCAGGTAGGCCAGGACGGCCTCGCGGGTCGTCCGCACGCCGAACAGGGCCCGTGCCTCCGCGATGCGCCGGTTCGCCGTACGCAAGGACAGGAACTCCGCCGCCGCGGCCGCCGCGATGGTGTCGCCCGCCGCAAGGCGGTCCAGCAGGGCCCGCTGTTCCGGGATCAGGTCCGCGACCGTGTCGCCCACCTCGGCCGGGGCCGGCTGCCCGCCCGGGCCCAGCTGGACCGCGCCCAGCCGGCTGAGGTCGTCGACCAGCGCCCGGCCCACCGGCGTGTCGGTGTCGCAGACCGCGACGATGCCCGCGCCCCGGGCCGCCGCCAGGACCGCGAGCTGCAGGTTTTCCCGGTCGGCGACGCGGCCGTGCAGGATCAGCCGGGCCCCGGTGACGTCCCAGGACTGGTCGGGCAGCGCGAAACCCTCGCGGACGGTCCAGCCGTCGCGCGACAGGCGGCGGACCACGGACTCGGCGTCGACGCCGGAGGCGACGACGTGGCGGGGCACCTCGGGCTGTCGGGTCACCGGCCATCCTCACGGTCGGGTGCTACGGCGGAACGGTGGTCACGGGCCGGCGGTCCCGCCGCCTCGATCTGGGTCAGCGCCAGCGCTGCCGCCTCCGTTCGGGTCCGGGCGCCGAGCTTGCGCATGCCCGCCCGGATGTGGGTGTCCACCGTCTCGGCCGAGATGCCGAGCTGGCCGGCGATGCGCCGGGTCGGTTCCCCGGCGGCGACCAGGCGCAGCACGTCGGTCTCCCGCCGGGTCAGCTGGGAGCCCGAGCGTGGGCTGCGGGTGTCGCGGTGCACGTGGTGGCGGCGCAGGCCCCGGCGGGCCCGGCCGGCGAGCACGACCAGGCCGGCGGTGTCGGCCAGGTGCTCGGCCTCCAGCAGCGCGGCGACGGCCCGTTCCTGGTCGGTGTCGTGCAGGCCCGCCGCGAGCAGGCAGCGGATCTGCTCGCGCAGGGCGATCCCGGCCCAGCCCTGCGCGGCCGCGGCGAAGCCGGTGCCGGTCGCCCAGGCGGTCAGCGTGCGCCGGGCGGCGGCGGGCAGCCCGGCGGGGATCGCCGGCGCCGGCCCGTCGAGCTCGAACGCCGACACGAACGCGGCCCGCGCCGCCGCGCCGGTGTCGTAGGCGGCCCACCGGGCGGTGATGTGCCGCAGCCCGGTGAGCAGGCCCACGGCGCCGGCGTCCGGTGGCTGGGCAGCCCGGTCGGGTTGCCCGTCGAGCCAGGCGGCCTCGCGGGCCACCCAGGCGGTCGCGGGATGGCCGTCGGGGGCGCCGAGACGGGCGCGGGCGGCGGCGAGCAGCCCGGTGTCCGCCTCGATCAGCGCGGTCGCGGCGACGGCGTAACCCCGCGCGTCGGCGGGCAGCGCCCGGTCGGTGAGATCCGCGGCCCGGCGCAACGCCCGATCCGCCGCGTCGCGCGCCGCGCTCCCGCCCTCCGGCGAGACACCACCGGCCGATCCGGCCGATCCGGAGGCGGCAGCGGCCGAGGCGGCGATCGCGATGCCCTGCAGGACGCCGACCCAGTCGGCCACCGCCAGGAACCGGGTCTGCCAGCTGTACGCCAGATTCGCCGCGCACGCCGACGCCGCCTTGCGGGCCACCGCCGCGGTCTCGGTCAGCCGCCCGTCGGCGGCCAGGTGCTCCACCAGCAGCCACGCGCTCCAGCGCCCGGTCAGCGGGTCGGCACCCTCGGCCGCCGCAGCCGCCAGGGCCGTGTCCCAGCCCGGCGTGCGGTGCGCCGCCCGGACCGCGGCCAGCGCCGCGGCCACCCCCGGCGGCGGCGCCGGATAGCGGGCGGCGAGCTTGTCGGCCATGTCGAGCGCGCCCGCCGGGTCGGTGGCCAGCTCGGCCAGCATCAGGATCCGGTCGCGGGCGGCCACGACCGCACCCGCCGCCGCGTCCGGCACCGGCCGGACCGCCGCCCTGGCCGCCGCCGGGTCTCCGGCCTGCAGCAACGCCTCGCCGCGCAGCACGTCCGCCTCGACGCCCAGCGGCGCCGTCGTGGTCAGCACCCGGGCCGCCGGCTGCGGGCGGCCGGCGGCCAGCAGCGCGTCCGCCGCCGCGATCCGCACCCGGGGGTCGATGGTGACGCCGGGCAGCTCGCAGGCGAACTGCAGCAGGTCGGCGCGGTCGCCGCCGGCGAGGCGGTCGGCGGCGGTCAGGGCCCTCCGGTACGCGCCCGGGTGGTCACCGGCCGCGGCCAGGTGCCGGGCGGCCTCCGCGTCGGGGGTCAGCTCGGCCAGGGCCCGGTGCAGGTCGGTGCGGGCCGCCGGGTCGAGCAGCCCGGCCGCGGTCTCGGCGAAGTATGCCGAGACCGGCACGAGCCCGCCCGGGTCCTCGCTGACCAGGCCGGCCGCGCGCAGGTCGTCGGCGCCGGGCCCGAGCAGCGCGGCCGGTGCGGGCCGGCCGAGCAGGCCCAGCGCGGCCAGGGCGGTGCGGGCCGCGCGGGGCAGGTCGGCCAGGGCGGTGGCGATCGCGTACGCGACCTGGTCGATGTTCGTCTCCGGGGTGCCGCGGCCCGCGCCCGCCTGCCGGGCCAGTGCGGTGATCGCGAGGGGGTTGCCGCCGGCCCGCTCCACGACCGCGGTCAGGGCGGCGTCGCTGAGCTGCCCGCCCGCGCGCCGGGCCAGCTCCATCGCGAGCTCCGGGGTCAGCGGCGGCAGGTCCAGCCAGGCCGTGGCCACCTCCCGCAGCGCGGCGACCGTCTCGCCGGGCAGCCGGTGCGGGGTGCGCAGGGCGACCACGACCCGGACGTGCGCGGCCAGGTGCGGCAGCGCGGCCAGTGTCGCCGGGTCGGCGTACTGCAGGTCGTCCAGGACGAGCAGCCCGCCGCGGACCCGCGAGCGCACGGCCTCGGCCAGCAGCGGCACGTCGTGGGCGGGCAGGCGGGCCTTCAGGGCCCGGGACAGGGCCAGCGCCGGTACGGCGGCCAGCATCGCCAGGCCGCCGCCAGCGTGCACCGGGCCGGGCGCCACGGTGGCCACCCGGCGCAGCAGCGTGGAACGGCCGGCCCCGGGCGCGCCGGTGAGCACGACGAGGCCGGGTCGGCGCAGGTGCGCGGCGGCTAGTCCGGCCAGGTCCTGCTGTGCCACCCGCATCCCCCGTTTCCCCCGCCGTGCCCGTCGTCCGTGCCCGGGTGGCACGAACACGGGATCTGTACCATCCCGTGCTTCCGTAGTCTGTGGTGCGGCAGGCGTTCCGCCCTGCCCGCGAACGGGAAGGGTGGCGACAGTGTCTCCGACGTCGGCCGCGGTCGGTACATTCTCCCTGACGGTGCGCTCGGCTGACGAGTCATGACCGTCGGACCACTCTCCGCACGCGTGGCGACACTCTGTGACGAAATCATCGCTCAGGTCGGCCCGGAAGCCGGTGGCCAGGCGATTCAAGTCCGTGATCGGCTGTCCGAGCCGTTACGCGTCGCTATCGCCGGCCGGCTGAAAGCCGGAAAGTCGACACTCGTTAATGCACTGATCGGCCGCCGGGTTGCCCCGACGGCCGTCGGGGAATGCACCCGGGTGGTCACCCGCTTCCGTTACGGCCCCGCCGACCGCGTCGACGTGGTGCTGCGCGACGGCACCCGCACGAGCCTGCCGCTGGCCGACGACGGCATGATCCCCCAGCGTCTCGGCGTGCCCACCGACCGGATCGCCCACGTGGACGTCAGCCTGACCAGCGACAAACTGCGCGATCTGACCGTGGTCGACACCCCCGGGCTGGCCTCGACCGACACCCGGGTCAGCGCCCGCGCGGCGGCGGAGCTCGGCGAGAGCACGGCGCCGTTCGACGCCGACATCGACGCCGACTCCGCCTCGGAGGTCGCCGCGGCCGAAGCCGTCGTCTACGTGTTCACCCAGGCGGTCCGCGCCGACGACGTGCAGGCCCTGGAGGCGTTCCGGGCGGCCTCCGCGCGGCTGGCGAGCAGCCCGATCAACGCGCTGGGCGTGTTCGGCAAGGTCGACACCCTGGTCGGCGGGGCCGGGGACCCGTGGCCGGTCGCCGGTCCCCTCGCCGAGCAGCAGGCGCTGCTGCTGGCCCGTACGGTGTCCGAGGTCGTGCCCGTGGTCGGGCTGCTGGCCGAGACCGGCGAGGCCGGCCGGCTCACCGCCGCCGACTGCGCCGCCCTGCGGGAGTTGTCCACGGTGCCGGCCGCCGAGCTGCGGGTGCTGCTGGCCTCGGTCGACCTGTTCCGCAGCCGGCCGGCACCGGTCAGCGTGCAGCGCCGCGACCGGCTGCTCGGCCTGCTCGACCTCTACGGCATCGGTTTCGCCCTGGCGGAGCTGGCCGCGGACCCCCGGCTGGGCACGGGTGAGCTGGTCCGCCGGCTGGTCCGCGCCTCGGGCTTCCCGCGGCTGCGCGACACCCTGGAGCAGACGCTGCGCTGGCGCGCCGACGCCATCAAGGCCGGCTGGGCCCTGTCGAGGCTGGAACGCGTCGCCGGGCACACCAGCGACCGCCGCGACCGCGAGGCCCTGCGCGACGCCATCGAACGGCTGCTGCGCGAGCCCGCCTATCACCGGCTGCGCCTGCTGGAGGTCGCCCAGCGCGTCACAACCGGCGTGGTGGCGCTGCCGGTGGCCTGGGAGCAGGAGCTGACCCGCCTGGCGACCTCCGACGACGCCCGCTGGATCCTGCGCCTACCGCAGGCCGACGGCCCGGAGCTGGCCGCGGCGGCGGTCGAGGCGGCGAACAGGTGGCGGGTGTACGCGGTCGCCGGCGCCGGGCCGGCGCAGTCGCGGGTGGCGCAGGTCGCCCACCGCGGCTTCCACCTGCTGGCCCAGGCCATCCGCCGGGGCGTGGACCACGAGCCGGCCGACCCGACGCAGGCCGGGTCCGTCCCGACCGTCGTGCGGGGCCCGAGCCAGGCCGGATGGCCGCAGCCCGGCCCGACCCAAGCCGGCCCGACCCAGGTCGTGCAGGGCCCGACGCAGGCCGACCCGACCCAGGCCATGCACGGCCCGACGCAGGCTGGGCGGGGGTGGCCGGCGTGAGCCTCGCCAAGGATCTCGACATCGCCGTGCGGGACGCGCTGGCCGCCGTGCGGGCCGGTGACGCCGATGCCGGTGTCGAGCTGGCCGACTTGCGCCGGGTCCAGCTCACCCGCCCGTCGGTCGTGCTGGTCGGTGAGACCAAGCGCGGCAAGAGCTCACTGCTGAACGCGCTGCTGGGCGTGCCCGATCTGTCGCCGGTGGACGCCGCCGTCGCGACCGCTGCCTACCTGCATTTCTCTCCCGGTCCGGCGGCGGCCGCCGCCTATGTGCCCGGCGTGGCCGAGCCGGTCGACATCGACCCCGCGCAGCTCGCCGGGTGGGCCACCGGCCGGGACGTGCCCGGCGGTGGCCGCGCCCCGCGCCGGATCGAGGTCACCCATCCCGCCCCGCTGCTGCAGTACGTCAGCCTGCTGGACACGCCCGGTGTCGGCGGCCTCGATCCGGCGCACACCACCGTCGCGCTGGCCGCCGTCGAGCGGGCGACCGCGCTGCTGTTCGTCGCGGACGCCTCCGCGCCGCTGTCTCGGCCCGAGCTGGACTTCCTGGTCGCCGCCAGCGCTCGGGTCGACGCGGTCGTCTTCGCCCTGACCAAGGTGGATGCCTACCCGGGGTGGCGGCGCATCGCCGATGACAACCGGGCCCTGCTGCGCGTCCACGCGCCGCGCTTCGCCGACGCGCCGTGGTTCGCGGTCTCGGCCCGCCTGGCCGAGCTGGCCCGCACGCTGCCCGCCGGGGAGCAGGCCGCGCTGGTGGACGCCTCGCGGATCGCCGAGCTGCAGCACGCCCTGGTGGAGCTGGCCGGGCGCGGGCACCAGCTGCAGCTGGCCAACGTGTTGCGGGCCGCGCGCGGGGAGTTGGCCCGGCTGGAGGCCGCGGCCGCCGCCCGGGTGCAGGCCAGCGAGGCCGATCCGGCGCAGGTGGCCCGGGTTCGCGCCGAGCGTTCCGCGCTGGCGGCCCGGAAGCGCACCGAGTCGCGGCAGTGGACACTGCTGTTGAGCACCGAGACGCAGCGGGCCCGGGTCGAGGTCGTCGGGCTGCTGCGCACCCGGATCACCGGTGTGCAGCAGGATTTCGGCGCCCGGATCGACTCCGCCCGCGGCGCCGCGCTGGACGCCCTGCCCGATCAGCTCGATGCCGAGCTGCAGGCGGTGGCGGTGCGGCTGTCCGACGATCTGCAGGCGACCTTCCGGCAGGTCGGCGAGCGGATCCTGGCGCAGGTCTTCGACGCGGAGGAGCTGGCCGCGGTGCTGGACCGGCTCAACGCGACGCTGCGGCACGCGCTGGCGGGCAGCCCGCCGCGCGACGGCGCCGGCGACAACCTGCTGGTCGCGCTCTCCGCCGGTGGGATCGCCTTCATGGCCGGGCGCGGCGCGATGTTCGGCGCGTCGCTGCTCGGGGTCGGCGGCGCCGTCGCCGGTGGGCTGCTCGTCCCGGTCGCCGGGCTCGGCCTGGGGCTGGCCGCGGGTGGCTACGTGTTGTATCGGCGGCGGGTGCAGAGCGACCGGCAGCAGGCCCGGACCTGGCTGCGTGACGTGCTCGGCGAGGCCCGGGCGGCGCTCTCCGACGAGATCTCCTACCGGTTCACCGACCTGCAGTACGCGCTCAGCGTCGCCGTCGACGACGCGGTCGAGCGGCGGCTGCGGGAGCTCGACGCGCACATCGCCGACATCGACGCCGCCGCGGCCACCGACGCCGCCGGGCGGGCGAAGCGGCGCAACCAGGCGACCGCGGAGCTGTCCGCGGTCCGCGCGCAGCTGCGGCAGGTCGACGAGATTCTCACCCGGGCGCGTTCCCTGACGCCCGGGCCCCCCGCCGATGCTCAGGAGACGGCTTGACCATGTGTGCCAGCCCATCATCAACTCAGGTGCCGGCCCAGGCCGGCGCCGCACAGCCAGCGGAGGTGGCCCCCATGAACGAGCTTGCGAGCGCATCATCAACTCCGCGCCCGACGAACGTCATCGCCGGAGCGCCCGCGGAGGTGACGGCAATGAGCGAGCTTGTGAGCGCATCGTCAACGCCGCGCCCGACGAACGTCATGGCCGGAGCGCCGGCGGAGGTGATGGCATGAGCGACGAGCACGGCTGGCCGGACTTCTCCGATCCGGACGGCCCCGAGGACCACCACGATCATGGCGGTCACGGCGACCAGTTCGGCACGCCGGCGGCCGAGGCCGACAGCCCGTTCCACGACGACGTCTTCGGCCACGACGACGACCAGGCGCAGGGCTTCGCCGGGCACGACCTCGACGGCGGGCCGGACCTGGACGGCATCGACGGCGGGCACGGCCTCGACGAGTCGCAGGACGCCGCGGGCTGGGACGACCACGAGCCGGGCACCGGCCACGACGACGCGGCCGACGCGGGCGTGGTGGACGTGACCGACGGGCACACCATGGGCCCGGTCGGCGCAGACCCCGACGCGGCCACGGACTTCGAGCAGGTCAGCTTGTTTCCGCCGGCCGTCGACGTCGGGCCGCTGCCGGAACCGGTCGACGGCTTCCCGTGGATCGACACCGGCAGTCTCGGGCTCTATCACTCGGGTCTGGATCACGCGGCGCTGGCCGAGCCGGCCGCGGAACCCGTGGCGGCGCAGGACCTCGCCGCCTACGCCGCGGAGGATCTGCCGCCCGGCGTCGACCCGTGGGCGGCGCTGGCCGATTCCGACGACCCGGCCACCAGCGCCCTCGCCAAGTGGTGGCACCCGGAGAGCTGAGACCCCCACCTCGTCTCTTAGAACAGCAAGGTGTGCAGGCCGGCGTAGGCGAGGTAGGCCGAGGTCGGCAGCACCATCACCACCAACAGGGCACCGAGGAGCACGGCCTGTCGGATCTCGGCGTGCCCCTGGCGGCGGCCGGCTTCGGTGGCGATGACCGTCGGGGTCTGCGGGTCGTATCGGATCCGCACCGGCGCACCGGTCACCCATTCGGGCTGGCCTTTCCAGCGCAGGTGGGCCGTGCTGCGCACCTCGCGGCCGGGCTCCGTCTCGAAGCGAACGACCGCCTGCCGGGTGCCGCACTCCGGGTCGAAGGCGGCCAGCGACACGATGGTCGCGTCGGCGGTCCGTCCCCGCCCACGCAGGGCCCGGACCTGGCGCAGGGTGCTGGCCTCGCTCACGAGGACGCGCACCGCGCCGTATGAGATGAACGAGCCGAGGACGAGGGCGAGAAGACCGCTCAGCACATTGTGGAGGATACCGCCGGGCGGGGCTCACCGGCGGAGCCGTCGCAGGCCCAGGGCGACCGCGCCCAGCACGGCGCCCTGCAGCGCGTTCCAGCCGAGGATCGCCACGTAGCCGGGCGCCGGGATCCACTCGGCGGACTCCAGGAACAGGTGCAGCACGAGGTTGAGCGCGATCGCCGCGAGGCCGTAGCCGAGCCCGGCGAGCGTCAGCGTCAGCACCGGGCGGTGGACCCGGGTGAGCACCGCCACCGCGACCCAGCCGATCGCCAGCAGCAGGGTCACCAGCAGCGGCGCCCACGGGCGCCCGAAGGCGCCCAGGTCGTCATAGACACCGGCGACGCTGAGCACCGGGCGGATCAGCCCGGACAGGGCGAGCAGGACGATCAGCGGCCAGCGCAGTTCCCTCATCCGGCGACCGTAGGATTTCTCTTGCGGAAAAGGAGTCTCCCAGCGGCGTAGTTGTACCCCGAGATGACCCTGAGATGGCATCATCAGCGCGCCATCCCCCCGCGACCTGGAGCCACCCTGATGACCGCCACCACCGCACCGGTGAGCAGCCGGCGTGAACGTACCGGCTGGTACTTCTACGACTGGGCGAACTCGGCCTTCTCCACCACTGTCATCACGGTCTTCCTGGGGCCGTTCCTGACCAGCATCACCGAGCAGGCCGCCGGCTGCGCGCTCGGCGCCGACGAGTGCGACGGCCGGGTGTACCCGCTGGGCATCACCGTCGCGGCCGGCTCGTACTTCCCGTACCTGGTGTCGTTGTCGGTGCTGCTGACCGTCTTCGTGCTGCCGGTGATGGGCGCGATCGCCGACCGGGCCGAGCGCAAGAAGCCGCTGCTGGCCGCGGCCGCGTTCATCGGCGCGGGGGCGACGATCGCGATGGCGTTCGTGACCGGCGAGCGGTATCTGCTGGGCGGGCTGCTGTTCATCATCGCCAACATCGCCTTCGGGGCGTCGGTGGTCGTCTACAACTCGTTCCTGCCGCGGCTGGCCGGGCCCGACGAACGCGACAAGGTCTCCAGCCGCGGCTGGGCGCTGGGTTATCTCGGCGGCGGGGTGCTGCTGCTGCTCAACCTGGTGGTGGTCACCTGGCTGACCATCGACGGCGACGATCAGCGCACGCTGGATCTGGCCCGCTGGTGCATCGTGTCGGCGGGGTTCTGGTGGGCGGTGTTCACCCTGGTGCCGCTGCGCTGGCTGCGCGAGCACCCCAGCGCCGAGGCGGGTGCGGTGCGCGGCAACGTGCTCACCGACGGGTTCCGCCAGCTCGGGCAGACGATCCGCAGCCTGCGGGCGTACCCGTTGAGCCTGTTCTTCCTGGTCGCCTTCCTGATCTACAACGACGGCATCCAGACGGTCATCTCCCTGGCCAGCCAGTTCGGCACCGAGGAGCTGAAGCTGGAGCAGAGCGCGCTGATCGTGACGATCCTGATCGTGCAGTTCCTGGCCTTCGGCGGGGCGCTGCTGCTCGGCGCGGTGGCGGCGCGGATCGGCGCCCGCAAGACGGTGCTGATCGCCCTGGCCGGGTGGCTGGGGGTGGTCCTGGCCGCGTTCTGGCTGCCGGAGGGTGAGCCGGTGCCGTTCATGCTGCTGGGTGTCGGGATCGGCCTGGTGATGGGCGGCAGCCAGGCGCTGAGCCGGTCGCTGTTCAGCCAGCTCATCCCGGACGGCCGGGAGGGCGAGTACTACGGCTTCTACGAGATCAGCGACAAGGGCACGAGCTGGTTGGGGCCGTTGGCGTTCGGGCTGGTGTTCCAGTTGACCAACAGCTACCGCATCGGCATCGTGTCGCTGGTGGTGTTCTTCATCGTCGGTGGCATCCTGCTGGCGATGGTGCCGATGCGCCGGGCCATCGTCGCGGCCGGCAACACCCCGCCGCGGCTGCTCTGAGCCGACCCCGGGGGCCCGCATGGACATCGTGATCGACGCGGACTCGGCGGTGCCGCCGTACGAGCAGGTGCGGTTGCGCATCGCCGAGCTGGCCGCCGGCGGGGTGCTCGCGGCCGGCGCGAAGCTGCCGCCGGTGCGGCAGCTCGCCGCCGAGCTGGGCCTGGCCGCGAACACCGTGGCCCGGTCCTACCGGGAGCTGGAGCAGGCCGGGCTGGTCGAGACCCGGGGCCGGGCCGGGACGCTGGTCACGGCCCGGGCCGCGCGCACCCCGGCCGCGGCCCAGCAGGCCGCCCAGCGGTACGCGGCGCAGGCCACCGCGCTCGGCCTCAGCCCGCAGGCGGCGCTGGAGCTGGTCCGTGCCGCCCTGGGCCTGCCGGACTGAGCCGGCGCTAGTCGGCAGCCACGCTGATCGCGCCGGAGGGGCAGAGCTGCACCGCGCGGGCCACCAGCTCGGCGTCGTCCGCCGGTGGTTGCGGGTCCAGGATGACGACCAGGCCCTCGTCCTCGTCCTGGTCGAAGACCGCCGGCAGGGTCAGCACGCAGTTGCCGGCGCCGACGCAGCGGTCCCGGTCGACCCGCACGTGCGGGCTCACCAGGTCACCGGCAGTTCGGCCAGGCCGTACACGATCGAGGTGTCCCGGGTCGGCAGCTTCGCCGGGTCCGCGGCCAGGGCCAGGCCGGGGAAGCGCCGGGCCAGGCGCACCAGGGCGACCCGCAGCTCGGCGCGGGCCAGCGGCTGGCCGATGCACTGGTGCACGCCGAAGCCGAACGCCAGGTGTTGGTGGGCCTGCCGGTACGGGTCGAACCCGGAGCCGTCGGCGAACACGTCGTCGTCGCGGTTGGCCAGCGACAGCAGCGCGGTGGCCGGTTCGCCGGCGCGGATGGTGTGCCCGCCGATCTCGACGTCGCGGGTGGCCAGCCGGGGCAGCCCGGTCCGCACGATGCTCAGGTAGCGCAGCAGTTCCTCGACCATGCCGTCGGCGAGGTCCTCGTCGGCGCGCAGCGCGGCCAGGTGGTCGGGGTGCTGCAGCAGCAACAGCACGCTGAGCCCGATCATGTTCGCGGTCGTCTCGTGCCCGGCGATCAGCAGCAGCAGGGCCATGCCGACCAGTTCGTCGGCTTCGAGCTCGCCGGTCGCGATGCGCTCGACCGCGAGCCGGCTGATCAGGTCGTCGCCGGGGTCGGCGCGGCGGGCCTGGATCAGCTCGCCGAGGTAGCCGCGCAGCTCGATGATCGCGTCGTGCACCTGCGGCGGTGCGGCGCTGCGGTCCAGCAGGATGCCGCTGCGCTGCTGGAAGAACGCGTGGTCGGCGTAGGGCACGCCGAGCAGGTGGCAGATGACCAGCGACGGCACCGGCAGCGCGAAGGCGGCGACCAGGTCCGCGGGCGGCCCGGCGTCGCGCATCGCGTCGAGGGAGCTCTCCACCACGTCGTCGATCAGCGGCGCGATCCGGGCGATGTTCCTGATCATGAATTCGGCGGTCAGCATCCGCCGCAGCCGCAGGTGGGCCTCGCCGTCCATGCGGATGAAGCTGCCGCTGCGGTTCCGCGGGCTCTGCGGTGGCAGCGGGCGCAGCAGCGGGAAGCCCGGGGCGTCCATGTCGGCGCTGAACGCGTCCGAGCGCAGTAGTTGCTTGACGTCGGCGTGCCGGGTGACCAGCCACGTCCAGCCGCCGGTGGGCAGCCGCACCCGGGTGATCGGCGCGTCCAGGCGGTCCCGGTCGGCGCCGGTGACCGGGGTGAACGGGTCGTCGTCGGGGCTGCGGAACGGGAACAGCGGCAGTTCTTCGGTGCGCACGGGCGCCCCCTCGGTCGCGTAGAGTGCCGGATTCAATGCGTTACGTTAGCGCTGCCGGGCGGTGGCGAACAACCGATGTCGATGTCCGCCCTCGCCCGGCACCCCGCGCTCACGGCAGGAAACGCATCTCCGGGTAGCGCGCCGACGGGCCGGCCAGCAGGCGCCCGTCGCGGTGGCGCAGGTGCTTGTCGAAGAACGCCCGCACGTACGGCCGCTGGACGGCGACGGACCGTTCGCCGTCGATGCTGCCGATCAGCGGCTCGCTGTCCTCGGCCGGGACGCCGAGCTGCGGCAGCAGGACCTGGAAGTCGGTGAACGACAGATGCCCGGCGTGTTCCAGCTGGATCCAGTACCGGGGGCCGCGCAGCCGGGACCACAACTGGTCCCAGGTCTCGTCGGTGTCCTCCGGGTCCTCGGTGTCGGAGCTCATCATCAGGAACGGCCGGTCCAGGCCGGCGGTGAGCACCCGGCCGAAGAAGGTGCCGTCCAGGTTGAGCCCGGCCCGCACCCGCCGGTCCGCCAGCATCGTCTCGGCCGCGCCGGCACCACCGAGCGACGCGCCGAACATCCCGACCCGGGACAGGTCGAGCGCCTGGGCGAGTCCTCGCGGCAACGCCCGGCCCGACGCGTCGGGGTTGCGCCCGCGGCTGATCGCGGTCAGCTTGTCGAGCACGAAGCGGGTGTCGGCCACCCGGACGTCGAGCACCCTGCCCAGCGCCGCCTCCTCGTCGTCGGGGCCGGTCGGCGGTGGGATCGCGTGGGTCGCGATCCGCCCGTCCGGGAACTCGACGAACCGCGCGTCGTGCGTGTGGTCGATCGTCACGACGACGAAGCCGTGGCTGGCCAGGTCCTCGACGAGCGCCGTGCTCCCGGTGCGCTCCCCGCCGAAGCCGGGCGAGTACACCACGACCGGCCGGCGGCCCGGGGCGGCCGGCGCGCCGGTGTGCCCGTGGGTGACCGGCAGCACGAAGCCGCTGCCCGGCGGGTTGATGAGGGCCGCCACGCCCGGCGACACCCAACCCGCCCGGCGATGGCCGTGGACGCCGCGCGCCGGATACCAGATCTGCACCATCAGCTCGCGGGCCCGCTCGGCCGGCACCCACGGATCGGGCCGGGACCGGTCGACCAGATGCAGCGAAACGGTGCCGATCCGCTCCGGCCCGGTCGGCTGCGGCAACGACAGCCGGATATCGGCCCCGGCGGCCGTCCGGGAGGGCAGCACGGGCGGTGGCTCGGCCGGGGCGGGTGAGCCGGCCAGCAGGGTGGCGGCGGAGGTGAGCACGGCGACGAGTGTCTTCATAGGATCGAGTCTCGGCGGCTGCCGGGCCGCGCCGTAGTGCGCGCTGTCACCTCTTGAGCTGCGATCCGCACGGCCCCGGCATGACATCTGTCATGCCGGGGGCCGGGCCCGCGCACCTGCGCGAGACCCGGCCGGGCGGGTCGCTACTTCGGCTCGATGACGTTGGTGGCGAGCAGGATCATCAGGACCGAGCCGAGCACCAGCCGGTAGGCGATGAAGATGCTGTACGAGTGCCGGGCGATGAACTTGAGCAGCCAGGACACCGCGAACCAGCCGACGATGAAGCTCACGATGGTGGCCACGATGGTGGGCAGCCAGCCGACGCCGCCGTTGTCGGCGGAGATGTTGTCGAATTCGGTGACCGACTGCAGCACGGTCGCGCCCAGCAGCGCCGGGATCGACAGGAAGAACGACAGCTTGGTGACGGTGACCCGGTCCAGGTCACGCAGCAGGCCCGCGGACATGGTCGCGCCGGAGCGCGACACGCCGGGGATCAGCGCCAGGCACTGCACGATGCCGATGATCAGTGTGTCCTTCCAGGTCACGTCCTCCTGGTGGCGCACCTGGGTGGCGGCGTGGTCGGCGAAGGCCATCACACCGCTCCAGACGATCAGCGCGCCGGCGACGAACCACAGGCTGCGCAGGGTGCTCTCGATGGTGTCCTGGAACAGCAGCCCGACGATGCCGATCGGGATGGACCCGAGGATCACCGCCCAGCCGAACCGGTAGTCGACGTTCTCCCGTTTGCTCTTGTCGAACAGCCCGGCCAGCCAGGCCGGAACGATGCGGGCGATGTCCTTCCGCAGGAAGATCACCGTGGCGAGGACCGCGCCGGACTGGATGATCGCCGTGAACGCGGTGATGTCCGTGGCGTCGATCTGATAGCCGAGCAGCTTCTCCAGGATGGTCAGATGGCCGGTGCTGGAAATGGGGAGAAACTCGGTGAAGCCCTCCACCGCACCCAGCAGAACTGCCTCAAAAATGTTCAACCCGACCTCGTCCCTTGATCCGCTCGCTGACCGCGGTCGAGAATAGGGGGTCGCTCACTGACCGCTGCGCCTGACCCGCGCGGCGGCGATCGTGTAAGCGGGGTCACGGTCGAGGTTGTGCCGGTCGCGGTCGTAGCGGCGGGTGGTCCGGGGGTCGGCGTGACCCATCGCGTCCTGCACGTCCTCCAGCGGCACCCCCTCGGCGCGGGCGGTGGTGGCGAAGGCGTGCCGCAGCGAGTGCGGGGACAGCCGCGCCCAGCCGGCGATGCCGGCGTCGCGGGCCAGCCGGCGCACGAGCCGGAAGACCGCGTGCCGGTCGATGCGGGCGCCGGTGGCGCTGACCAGCAGCGGCCCGTCGAGCCGGTCGGCGGTGGTGGCCCCGGCGGCGGCCCGCTGCCGCAGGTAGGCGTCCAGGGCGGCGGCCGCGTACGGCGTCAGGGCCCGGCGGCGGGGTTTGCCGCCCTTGCCGACGAACCGCACGCTGCGATGGCCCCGCTCGACCCCGACGTCGGCGACGTCGAGACCGACCAGCTCACCGACGCGCAGGCCCAGGTCGGCCAGCAGTGCCAGCACCGCGCGGTGCCGCAGCGCCGCCGGCCCGGTCTCGGCCTCGGCGGCACCCAGCAGCGCGTCGACCTCCTCCGGGGCGAGCCCGACGGTGGCGGAGTGGTCGCGCGAGACCGGCGGGCGGTCCGCGCCGCCGACCGGGTTGGCGTCGACGGCGCGCAGCTTGACCAGGAAGTCGTACCAGCTGGACACCCCGGAGAGCTGGCGGGCGACGGTGGCCGGGGCCAGCGACCGGGCCTCCAGCCCGCGGGCGTACGCGTTGACGTCGAGGAACGAGGCGCGCAGCGGGTCGACGTCGCGCTGCGCGCACCAGGCCAGCCACCCCGCCACGTCGCGCCGGTACGCCTCGCGGGTGTGCGCCGACAGCCGCCGGTTGGCCAGCCACGCCTCGGTGACCTGCTCGGCGCTGCCGCCGACGGAGACCGCGCCTGCACTCTGCCTGGGGATCAGCGTCGACATGGACCCATCGTGTCAGCTCTGCCGGACGTGACCGTCCGCGACATGCCAGGTGCGGGTGTGGCCGACCGCGGCGGCGAAGTACCGGTCGTGGGTGACGGTCACCAGCGTCCCCCGGTACGCGCGCAGCGCCTGCTCGATGACCTCAAGGGCGTCGAAGTCGAGGAAGTTGGTGGGCTCGTCGAGCAGCAGGATCCGCGCGGGGCTGTTGACCATGACGGCCAGCAGCAGCCGGCGCAGCTCCCCGGCGGACAGGCTGCTCACGGTGGCGCCCCACTGGTCGGGCCCGAACTGGTGGCCGGCGAGCAGCCGTTCGGCGTCGTCGGCGTAGACGGGCACCCGGGAACGGAAGAAGTCCACCACGGTGGCGGCCGTCCGCAGCCCGTCGGAGGTCTGCGGCAGCACCGCCAGGTCGGTCTCGGCGCGCTCGGCGATCGCGTGCAGCAGGGTGGTCTTGCCGGCGCCGTTGCGCCCGGTGATCAGGATCCGGTCGCCGCGGCGCACGTCGAGGTCGACGCCGTCGAGCAGCCTGCGGTCGCCGAGCTTGACCGTCAGGTCGCGCACGGCCAGCACGACGTCGTGATCGGCGGCGTCGTCGGCGGGGAACGCCAGGGTCAGTGGCGGGCGGGTGCGCGGTTCGGCGATCCACCGGGCGGAGTCCATCTGCCGGCGCAGCCGCCGCTCGCGGGCCTTGGCCTTCTGCGCCACCTTCTTGGCGATCCGGCGCAGGTGCGGTGCCTCGACCCCGGACCGTACGGTCGTCTCCACGAAGCGGGCCTGCTGCTTGGTGCGTTCGATGTCCTGTTCCCAGCGGATCCGGTCCTTCTCCTGGGCCTCGTAGTCCAGCAGCAGCCGCTGCCAGCGGTTCGCCTTCTCCTGCCGGTAGCCGGTGTAGCCGCAGCCCGGATAGTCCTGGGGTTGGTCGTGGATGCCGTCGAGCTCCACGATGCGGGTCACGGTGGCGTCGAGGAACGCCCGGTCGTGGCTGACCGCGAGCACCCCGCCGGGAAACTCGCGCAGCCAGTCGCCGAGCCACCCGGCGCCCTCGGCGTCGAGGTGGTTGGTCGGCTCGTCGAGCAGCAGCAGCCCGGGCGCGTCCAGCAGGGCCCGGGCCAGCAGCAGCCGGGCCTGTTCGCCGCCGCTGACCTCGCGCAGCCGCAACTCCTCGGGCAGGTGGTCGATGTCGAGGCGCTGGCGGATCTCGGTGAGGCGGGTCTCGCCGGTCCACCCCCGCAGCACGGTCCAGCGTTCCTGGACCCGGCCGTACTCGTCCAGCACGTCCGCGCCGCGGGCCAGGGCGGCTTCCAGCTCCCGCAGCCGGGCGGTGATCTCGGCGAGTTCACCGAGGCCGGCGGTGAGGAACTCGCCGACGGTGCCGTGCGGGTCGGCGACCTGCTGCGGCACGTAGCCGATCCGGGTGCCGGGCGCGCGGGTCACGGCGCCGGTGGTCGGCGGCAGCTCCCCGGCGAGCACCCGCAGCAGGGTCGTCTTGCCGGCCCCGTTGGGGCCGACGACGCCGACGCGGTCGCCGGGGCGCAGGACCAGGTCAAGATCGGAGAAGAGCGGATCACCGTCGTGGGCGCGGCTGATCGAGGCGGCTTTCAACAAGGAGTCCTCCAGGGACGGATACCGACCGGGGTACGGCGACCCGCGCGCGGCCGGCGATCGAAGCGATCGGCGACGCGTCCACGGGTCGGGTCGGTATCACACGGAGGTGTGGGCTCCTCGGGCTCGGCGACAGGTGCTCGGTCCACTCTCGCTCGGCCGTGGCGGGAGCCGCAACCGAATTTGATACTACGGTTGACGTTATATAGTGCCAGCCGTAATGTCGGGGCATGCAGGAACCCACCTTTCTCATCCTCACCGCGCTGGCAGCCCAGCCGCTGCACGGCTACGCGGTGATCCAGTCCGTCATCGAGCTGTCCGGCGGCGCGGTCAAGCTGCGCCCCGGCACCCTCTACGGCGCGCTCGACCGCCTCGCCGAGCAGGGCCTGATCGCCGTCGACCACGAGGAGGCCGTCGAGGGCCGGCTGCGCCGCTACTACCGGCTCAGCGACGAGGGCGCGGCGGTGCTCACCGCGCAGGCCGAACGGCTGCGCCGGCACGCGGCCGCCGCGGAGAGCCAGCTCGGCAAGCGGCTCGGCGCCGCCCCGTCGTTCCGGGCGGTGACCGCGTGACCGCCGCCTGGCCCCGCGCCGGCAAACGCCTCGCGACCGCCGGCGGGCCCTCGGTTGATCAGCG